>JAILEY010000022.1 GCA_024687165.1 Treponema sp. | reverse complement strand
AGATTCCGCCTTCGAACTGAACCGCACCGGTGGTTGAGCCTGCCGAAACCACCTTCATCCATGCGAGGCCCTTTGCCTTGTAAGTTTTTGCAACTGCTTCGAGAGCTTCAATGTTCTTGCGGCTATACTTGTCCGCAACGTTCTTTACAACGAGGGCTTTGAGTCCGCTTCTCTTGTGGCGCTGAACATCGCGGCCTGCGTTTGCGGCACCAGCCTTGAATGCGTTGAAGTCTGCCAAATCAGCCATAAAAGCGGCATCCTGCATCTTCATGTCAAAACGAAGATCAGGCTTGTCGCTTCCGTACCAGTCAAAAGCATCTTCCCAGGCAATACGGTCAAACTTAGCTGGTAAATCATAGTTCAAAGTCTTTTTGAAGATATAACCCATCATGCCTTCTGTTGTGCTCAAAACCTCTTCGCGGTTTGTGAAAGACATCTCCATATCAATCTGAGTGAACTCAGGCTGGCGGTCTCCGCGGGCATCTTCATCGCGGTAGCAGCGGGCAATCTGGAAGTACTTATCAAAACCAGAAACCATCAGAAGCTGCTTGTAAAGCTGTGGCGACTGTGGAAGTGAGTAGAATTTTCCAGGGTGAACGCGTGAAGGAACAAGGTAGTCACGAGCTCCCTCTGGTGTAGACTTAATGAAGGTAGGAGTTTCGATTTCCAGAAATCCTTTTAAAGTCAGATATTCGCGTGTTGCAAAAGTAACCTGTGAGCGCAAAATAATATTCTTCTGCATCGGGTCGCGGCGAAGATCAAGATAGCGGTATTTAAGGCGCAAATCTTCGTTTGGAAGAACGATAGAACCGTCCTTCTGGCGAACTTCTTCAATACTGAAAGGCAATTCCTGAGAAGTTGTAAAGATTTCAATATCTGTAGCTTCAACTTCAATTTCACCAGTTGCCATATCTTTATTGATGTCTTTTTCTGCGCGGGCAGCAACCACACCTTCAACAGCGATACAATATTCGCTTTTCAAAGACGAAGCAATTTCTTTTACTTTATCGCTGGCCTTGTCACCCACCATAACCTGAGTGATGCCATAGCGGTCGCGAAGACGGATAAATACAAGACCACCCAAATCGCGGGTACGGCTTACCCATCCGTTTAAAACAACTTTCTTACCAACATCTGCAGCGCGCAATTCGCCACAGGTAACTGTACGTTTACTATTTTCCATATTACACAATTCCCCAAAAGAGACTTTATTTTGTGCATTTTACACTTTATGTGTTTTTTTAACAATAAAAATTCCTTTTTATTATTTTTTTTACAAATTTCAAAAACATGTTATATAATTATTGATGGCATTTTTTTATATTCCATTATACGAGTTTTCAGTCAGGAGATATTATGAAAATTTTAAGAATTTCGATGTGTGCAGCAATGATTTTTTCACTTTCTTGCGAATTCAGCGGCTGTAAATCAAAAAAAGAAAAAGCTTCAGCTGTTGAAGAAGAAATTGAAATTGTTGAAACAGAGCCGGGTAACGAAATTAAAAACGGAAATTTCGAACGCGGTAAAAAATTCTGGATGATGTGGCTTAAAACAGGAATTGCTGACCAGATTTTTGAAAACGGAGAAATGGAAATCAGAGTAAAAGATGCAGGATACTACGAATACGGTATTCAGCCTTTCTACGATGGTTTTGCTATTTATAAAGGCGGCGTTTACAAATACTCTTTTGATGTCCGCTCAACAATTGAAAGAACTTTTGAATGGCGTCTTCAGCTCAACGGTGGAGATTACCATGCTTATGCAACAGCAATTGAATCAATCGGTCCAGAAACAAAAAGAATTGAATGTACTTTCTCTATGCCGGAAGAAAGCGATTATACTCCTAGACTTGTATACAATCTTGGACGCCCGAAAGGTTCAAATGAAAAAATGCCGGGTCACTCAGTTTTCTTTGACAACGTAAGACTCGAACTTATTGACAGCTCAAAAGTTACTGACGTAATTGTTTCGACAGAAACTTCTGATGTTAATGTTAACCAGATCGGATATCTTCCAAACGACACTAAAATCGCTGTTGTAAGATCTAAAAAAGCAGTATCAGGAAAATTCAGCGTTATTAATGTTGAAACAAATTCTCAAGTGTTTACAGGAAAGCTTTCAAAATCAAAAAAGAATGCATCTTCACAGGAACAGACTGCACTTGCTGATTTTTCTGCATTAAAGGTTCCAGGAACTTACAAAATCACTACAGAAAACAACGGTGAATCTTTTGCTTTCAAAATCGGAAATGACATTTACACAGACCTTCTTCAGTCAACAATAAAAATGTTTAATCTTCAGCGCTGCGGAAATACAACAATCGATGATAAAATCTTCAGTCATCCTGCATGTCACACAGGAAAAGCTCTTGTATGGCCGGATAAAACTACAGCAATCGATGTAAGCGGAGGATGGCATGATGCAGGTGATTACGGCCGCTATGTTGTTCCAGGTGCAAAAGCTGTAGCAGACCTTATGCTCACATATGAAAATTATCCAAAGCTTTTTGCAGTAAACACAAACATCCTTGAAGAAATTGTTTATGAGCTCGACTGGATGGAAAAGATGCAGGATAAAAAAACAGGCGGTGTTTATCACAAAGTTACATGCGCAGATTTCCCCGGTGTTGTGATGCCTCAGGATGAAAAAGAACAGCTTTATCTTTCACCAATTTCCACAACTGCAACCGCTGATTTTGCAGCAACAATGGCAATGGCTTACAGAGTAATGCACAGTTCAAAATACAAGGAGCTTGCAGAAAAAGCATGGAATTATCTTGAAGCAAATCCAAATCTGAAAAAAGGATTTACAAATCCATATGGAATTACAACCGGTGCCTACGATGATAATCAGGATATTGATGAAAAATTCTGGGCTCTTGCAGAAATGTACAAATCTTTCAAAGATGAAAAATATCTCAACGCTCTCAAAAAACTTGAACTTGAAAAAGTGAAGCCTGAACTTGGATGGAGAGAAGTTGGTCTCTACGGATTCTACGCACTGCTTACAAGTAACGCTCCAAAAGATGATTTCTATAAAACAGTTAAAGCTGCTTTTGATAAAAAAGTTAAGCGGGAATTTGATAATATTGAAAAAGATGCATATTCAGTTTCAATTGATAAAAATGATTTCTGCTGGGGAAGCAATATGACTGTAGCAAACAACGGAATGATGTTCCTTTTTGCAAACAGTTTCTCTCCTGACAAAAAGTACATTGAAGCAGCTAAAAAACAGCTTAATTATCTTCTTGGAACAAACACAACTTCATACTGCTTCGTAACAGGCTTTGGATCTCTTTCACCAATGATGCCTCACCACAGACCTTCACAGGTTTTGAAAAAGGTTATGCCAGGTATGCTCGTTGGTGGTCCAAACTCAAGACTTGATGATCCTTTTGCACGTGCAAATCTCATCGATGCTGCAAATGCTGCATGCTATACTGACAGTATTCAGTGTTACTCATGCAATGAAATTACTATTTACTGGAATTCACCGCTTGTTTATCTTATTACAGGATGTATAGGAGAAAAATGAGAAAACTTTCTGAAAAAAGTATAATAATACTCTTTCTAATTATCCTCATTTTCCCTGCAACCGGTTTGTTTCTGGTGATTTCAAAGAAAACCTCTATATCTTCCGGACAGCATTCTGAGCTTTTAAAAGTTGAAGTGGCACAAAGAGGAACAGATCCATCAGATATATGGAGAACATCTATTCCTGCCTTAAATTCTACTAAACCTGGCTCCGGAGAACTTGTTGGAATTGTATATTCAGGAATTCTTGAAAACTATGCGTCAAAAATCGTTTTAAACTGGTCACTTGAACTAGAAATAGAAGAAGACTGTTACCTGAATAATTGCTGGAACGGATCTGTAGAAATTCTTCAGCACAACGGAAGGCATTTTGTAAAGCAGAAATTTATGAGCTTTAAATCCATTAATCCACGTGATATGAAGATTGATTATATTTTCTCAAGACAGAAAAATCTTCTTATTCCGCTGAAAAAAGGTGACAAAGTAATTTATTATTCTGACAAAATCGTAAGTGCACACATAAAGGGCTTCAATCCTTCTGATGAATTCGGATTTATTTTCTATACGCCAGAAAACGCAGATCCTTTGGAATTCAACAACTGGAAGCTTAATTATGAATACAAGGATGCTATTTTCTATGAACCATCCTTCTATGTTTTTTCTGTAATGCTTTTAATCTGGGCTATTTTCTTTATCTTTATAATCAGAGTCCGATCTTTAAAAGCATCAAAAGAACGCGACAGATTCCACGACCAGCAGACAATTGAACAGATTATGAAAATCCTTTCAAACTTCATTGATGCAAAAGATGCTTACACAGGCGGACATGCAGAACGTGTAGGACTTTATTCAAAAATGATTGCAGAAGTTCTTGGAAAATCAGAAACTGTTGCAAGGACTGTTTATTACTGCGGACTTCTTCATGACTGTGGAAAAATTGCTATTCCTGACGAAATTTTGAAAAAACCGGAGCGACTTACAGATGAAGAATTCGGCATAATTAAAACACATACTACTAAAGGTTTTACTTTGCTGAATACCTTAAGTTCTATTCCAGAAGCCGGCGAAGTCGCAAGATTCCACCACGAACGCTGGGACGGCAGAGGATATCCTTACGGGCTTAAGGGAAAAGATATTCCAGAATTTGCCAGAATTGTATGTCTTGCTGATTCTTTTGATACAATGAACAGCAACAGATATTACAGAAACGCCCTCAAAAAAGATCAGATTATTGAAGAATTGAAAAAAGCAAGAGGCACACAGTTTGATCCGCAAATTGTAGATGCATTCCTTTCACTCATCGATAAAGGCATTATCATTTTCAAAAATAACTAATAAAACAATGGAGGCATTTTCTTAAAACTAAACATCCATTTTATATGTCTTTTAACATCGACCGTAAAGTTTTGTATAAAAACCGAGCCACTTGTAAATCTCTTCGTTGAACATGCTTTCTCCGGCTCGCCATTTCCAGTTATCTCCAACTGTTGATGGTGTGTTTATTCTGGCCTCACTTCCAAGTCCAAGTAGATCCTGCATAGTTAAAACACAGGTATTTGCAACACTTGAAAGACCTGCAATCATCATTTCTTTTACAACGTCTTCATCTTTTGTTACACGCAAATATTCTTTTGCTGATTCAACTTCTTTTTCTGTTGCATTTTTTGTCCAGCCAAGAATCGTGTCATTATCATGTGTTCCGGTATAAACAATGCAGTTTTTTATATATCTGTACGGAATGTAATCACTTTCATCCCTGTTACCGAATGCAAACTGAAGAACCTTCATTCCAGGGAAGCCGCTGTCACGCAAAAGCTCATGAACTTCTTCTGTGAGAAATCCCAAATCTTCTGCTATAACAGGCATATCTCCAAACTTTTTCTTCAATGAATTAAAAAGATCCATTCCAGGGCCTTTTCTCCACTGACCTTTTTTTGCTGTTGTTGCACCAAACGGAATACAATAAAATGCTTCAAATCCGCGGAAATGATCGATTCTGATTACATCATAAATTTTAAGGCTCTTTTCAAGTCTTTTTTTCCACCAGGTATAACCTGTTTTTTTCTGATGCTCCCAATTGTAAACTGGATTTCCCCAAAGCTGACCATCTGCACTGAAAGCATCTGGAGGACAACCAGCAACTTCAACAGGAACAAAATTCTCATCAAGCATAAACTGATCAGGATTTGCCCAAACGTCGGAACTGTCAGCAGCAACATAAATCGGAATGTCACCAATAATTTCAATTTCATTTTTGTTTGCATATTCTTTTAACTGAAACCACTGCTTAAAAAAAAAGTACTGCAGCATTTTATAATAATTCATTCTGTCAGCACATTTTTTGCGCCATTTTTTTAATGCTGTTTTATCTCTTTTGCGGATTTCTTCTTCCCACTCACTGAATGAGGCTCCGTTATGTGCATCTTTAATCGACATGAACAGCGAATAATCTTCAAGCCAGTCATTTTCCTTTACAAATGCTTCATAATCAGATGGAATCTTTTTTACAAAATTTGCATACAACTTTTCAAAAACCTTATGACGCTCAACATAAAGAGTTCCATAATCAACATAATTTTCATGACCACACCACGAAACATTTTCATAATCAGCTTTTGAAATAAAACCTTCATCCACAAGAGTTTCCAGATCTATAAAATACGGATTTCCTGCAAATGTTGAAAAACTCTGATAAGGACTGTCGCCATAGCTTGTAGGACAAATCGGAAGAATCTGCCAGTACTTCTGATTTGCTTTTTTAAGGCAATCTATAAATCTATATGCATTTTTTCCCATAGTACCAATACCAGTTTTTCCAGGTAAAGATGAAATATGCATCAATACGCCACTTGCTCTTTTGTTCAGCATTTTATTTCTCCTTGTAAACTCCGCATAAAATCAGCAGTAAAATCAGTATAATTTCTTTGTTTTATTTGTCAAATTTTATATTATTTTGCATTTTTTTACTAATTATATGCAAATTTTTCCATAGATTAAATTTTCTCAAACATTTATATATATATTCAAACGCAGAAAAATATACAGGAGAAATCTATGGGTAAATTTTTTGCAGTTTTAATAGTACTCGTTTCATTCAGAGCATCTATTTGGGCAACAGAAGTTGAATTTGATTTAAGCTACTACAAGACAACTTCTCGTTCTTACAAGTTTGAAGAAGGTGCTATGGTCGAAGTAAATGACTCCGATGGTACATCTGCTTTTCGTCCAATTGAAGAAGTAAAAGGTAATTCTCCTTTTGGAATCAAACAGAATGTTGCAATCTTCTTCGGAAGCCAGAATACACATCTTGTTTCAGTGGGTCTTGGCATTGGAACTGGACTTGATTTTGGTCTTACATACAAATATGACGATCGCCAGGTGACTAAATCTGACAGACTTACAATGGGAATGAACTTAATTGTTGGTCCTGCAATCAGAATTAAACCTGTCAGTTTCCTTTCGCTGCATATTCAGCCAGCACTGGGAATTGATACTTTTTATACAACAGATAGATTTATGGGAGTAGATTCAATTTATGGAATAGTTGATTTTACTTTCAACTGTGATGTCGGTGCAAAATTGTGGCTTACAAAACACTTCGGCTTTAATGCTGGTGTGAATGTTTCTAAACCGATGGCAGGTGCTTTTGTTTATACAAGTAAAGACATCGACGGAAATTCTGCAGACGGCACTTGTATTGACCTTAATGACGGCTTCATCTACAAATTTTATGTCGGTGTAAGCTGGGGATGGGGTAAAAGATAAAACAGTTTCTACCATTTTTTCATAGATAATTTTAATAAATTTAAAAATAGCAGTTAAAAAAGTTAAAACATTCAAAATTTTTTATAAGCCGTTTGTTTCACCCACGAGTTCCTCCCCCACTAGAAACAAACGGCTTTTTTATTTGTAAAATGTCAAAATCACTTCTGATAGAATTTATTATTCATTTCCATTAAAATTGTTTTAAATTTATTTAAGTATCAGGTGGTAAAAGATGGATTCACAGACAATTGCAAAAATAATTGCCTTTATTCTCTACCTTGGCTTCATGGTTTACATCGGTGTAAGAAGTTCAAGAAAAACAAACAATGCCAAAGATTTCTTTCTTGGCGGACGCGGAATCGGGCCTTGGGTAACAGCTTTAAGTGCAGAAGCTTCTGATTCTTCTGCTTGGCTTTTAATGGGTCTTCCTGGACTCTGCTATCTTGGTGGAATCAAAGAAACCTTCTGGACAGCACTTGGTCTTATTGTTGGTACTTACCTCAACTGGCTTCTTATTGCAAAACCTTTACGCAAATGTTCTATTACATTCGGGGATTCGATTACAATTCCTGGTTTCTTTAAAAACAGATTCAAAAGTGAAAGATGTAACATTATTTCTGTAATTCTCATTGTTTTCTTCTTCACAATCTACACTGCATCTGGAATCGTTGCATGCGGAAAATTATTCCGTTCTGTATTTGGATTGAATTACACTGTTGGAATGATTATCGGGCTGATTGTAATTCTTTCATACACAATTCTCGGTGGATATCGCGCAGTTTGTACTACTGACTTTGTTCAGGGTGCTCTGATTTTTATTGCTTTTGTTGTTGCAGGAACAGTTGCAGTAATTTCACTCGGTGGTCCATCTGAAGCAATTGCAAAAGCAAAAGATTTTAACTCTATGTCTCTTGCCGGCGCCTTTGGTGAAGATCTTAAAGCTACTTTCAACAGAAATCAGCATTTTAAAGTACTTGATGCAATTTCAGCATTTTCATGGTGTCTCGGATATTTTGGTATGCCACACATCATAATCCGCTTTATGGGAATCCGCTCAAATGCAGAAATTAAAACTGCACGCCGCGTTGGAATTATCTGGATGATTATTGCTTACATCGGTGCATTCATCATCGGTTCACTCGGAACAACTTATCTTCTTCCAAATATTTTAACAGGATCAACAGCAGAAACTGTATTCTCTGAAACAATGCTCAAAATGTTCCCGGCTTTCATCGCAGGAATTTTCCTTTGTGCTATTCTTGCAGCTTCAATGTCTACTGCAGACAGTCAACTTCTTGCCGTTGCCTCAACTGTTTCCCTTGATCTTTTCAAAGCTAAAATCAATAAAAATGCAGATGAAAAAACAGTTCTTCTTGTAAGCAGAATTACAGTATTTGTTGTAGCTCTTGTTGCATTCGGTTTATGTCTTCTTCCAAACCATGATTCAATTTTTGACTTAGTTTCATATGCGTGGGCAGGCTTTGGCGCAACATTTGGTGCAATCATTTTCCTTGCTTTGTTCTGGAAACGATGTACTGCAGATGGAGCTTCAGCAGGTCTTTTCTTCGGATTTATCACTGTTGTTTTCTGGCATAATAAAACAGGCGGAATTTTTAACATCTATGAAATTCTTCCGGGATTCGTTGTTACTCTTGTTATTGCAATAATCGTAAGTTTATTTACAAAGACTAAACCTGGTGTTCAGGAAAAATTTGAAGAATATAAAAACATGAACGATTAAATTAATCTTTCAGAATTTGAGGCTGCCTTTAACACAGGCAGTCTTTTTTTTATACTTTTGGCAAACAGACAGTTACTTCAAAAATATTTTCTTTTTCTTCCTGAGATTCTGCAGTAAACACGCCACCATATTTTTGAACTATATGCTCAACATTTTTCAAGCCGATTCCATGCTGTTCTGTTTCATCTTTCTTTGTTGAAATAAAAGCAAGGCCTTTTTTCTGCACATGTAAAAAATGATTTCTAATATACAGTACGTTAAATTTTCCTTCAGATTCAAAAAGATTCACTTTGATTATTTTTTTATCAAGTGTACACTCAGATTCTGCACGAACAGCATTATCAATCAAATTTCCAAACAACGAAATTACATCAAGATCTGACATAAAATTCATGTTTACATTCGGTTCAATCATGTATTCAATTTCAACATTTTTCTTAAGGGCAACAACTTTTTTTTCTGACAAAAGTGCATTTAGAATTCTGTTACTGGAATATTTTACTGCTGTAATTTTATTCATTCCTTCTTCAAACTGATTTAAAAGATCTTTCATTTCTGAAATTCGATCTTCCCCAGCCAAAGTTTTCATTACAGAAATATAATGTTTAATATCATGTCTAACTGAAGTCTGCTTTTGTTCAATTTCATCCAGGCGATCATAATAGGCCCTTTCCATTTCAATTTTCTGCTTTAGGATATCAAGTTCATAATGCTCATATTGAAGGCGGGAAACTTTTTCAACAACAAAAAATACTATCACGTTGCAACAGATTAAAAGCGGAATTGCAACTCCAAGAACAAGTCTGTCTATTCTGTCTGGTATTTCCATGTGATAAAGATACACGCATACAGAAATCGTGATTATCGGTAAAAAGATAATACTGAAAAAAATCTTTCCTTCAATTTTTCTGTTTCTTTTGCTGAATATTTTCTGATAGGATTTTGAAATCAGAAAAGTAAAAAATTTCTGAATTGCCATAATAACAAATTCCTGAAACAAAATCATCTCATGATTATTCATGTTGTGTACAAAAAGAAGCGTTATATAAAATGTATCTGCAACAACTTCACAAATATAGAAAATTGTGAACATAATTATATGTTCAAGAATTTTACCTTTAAAACCTATACAACAAATCAACAAACCGAATATAACCTGGAAGGTCATTATTTCATAAAACAACCAGATTGATCTTCCAATCAAGCTATGCGAAATTGAATAATTTAAAGCATATAAAATTACATAAATTCCTATCAGTAATAATCTGATTGATATTTTATCAGTTCTTTTTCTGAAAAAACATAAAAAGAAATCTATACAAAGACATGCATCAACAAATCCAAAGAATGTACATATTAGTAGTCTTTCCATTATTTTACCCCTAACTAACGTTAGTTAATACTTCCTCCAACTGTTTTTCCGCCCCATTCAGCTGAATATTTACGCTCACGTTCAATAGTTTTATCAAAATCCGCCATCGGTTGACAGTTTCGCTCTATTTCAAGAGCTGTTTTATGCAACCTGTTTATACAATCGCTTTTATCTTTATATCCAAGCTTTGATCTTTCTATCGCACTACCTAACACACGTATGCTTTCATCATACACTTTAAGCGGCACTGGAAATGGATGTCCGTCTTTTCCTCCATGTGCAAAACTATATCTTGCAGGGTCCTTAAATCTCGATGGTGTGCCATTTATAATCTCACTAACGAGCGTTAGCGACTGCAAAGTACGCGGACCAAGCCCTGGAGTAAGCAAAAGACTTTCAAAATCTAAGGGATCACTCGCATAGGCCGTTGCTAGCACTCCACCAAGCCTTTTCAAATCAACATCTTCTGCGCGAACCTCATGATGTGAAGGCAAAATAATATTTCTTTCTGTACCCATATCCTTCATAACTATGCCTTTTTCTTTTTCCGCACAATCTTTAATCAGGGCAACTTCCTTCATCACTTTATCAGGATTTTCTTTTGAAAGAACAAGAATTCCGCTTCGAGTTTTTTTTGCCTCACTATCCGTTAAATTTAAAATATATTCCTGCTGCTCACCTGTAATACCTGTATGCGGAGTTTCCACAAAAGATTTTAAATTTTCACTGCTCCAGTGATATCTTCGTGCAGTTTTTGTCTGTGCATTCATTCCCTGTTGAACGACAGTCCAGTCCCCTTCATCACTCAGCACAAAATTATGCATATAAAGCTGAAATCCATCCTGAACAGCAGTACTGTCTACCTTTGCAACAAGCTTACTTGTCCTTACCAGATTATCTCCGTCCATGCCGGTTGCATCTGCAAGATATAAAAGTTCATCCGGAGTTTTTCTTGAATATTTACCGCGGCCACCACAGACACAAAGACCGAATTCCCGAGCCCGTGCATTTATACCGCGCTTAAGGGCATACATCACGCTTGTCGTAATACCGCTTGAATGCCAGTCCATTCCAAGAACCGCACCAAGTGACTGAAACCACAACGGATCACTCAAACGACGTAAAACTTCTTTCTTGCCGTATTGTATCAGAAGAGACTCTACAATCAATGTTCCCAAGTCGCGCATTCTGTCTGCAAGCCACACCGGTACAGTCCCGGTATGAAGCGGCAAATCCGCATGCCCTGTACGTTTAAGCATTTTCAAAATTATACCACAATGACAAAAAAACTTAAATTCATTATATTTACTCACATGATTAAAGCACAGATTCAAGATAAAGAACTCTTAGAACACATTAATTCTCTTGTAAAAGACAAAATGGCAATTTTTACAATGGCAGATGGTCGTGTACGCGGTGCACTTTTCCACGGAACATCATTTATAAATCAGATGCGCGCACAACATAATCTTGGGATTCTTGAGACAATGGTTCTGGGACAGGCAAGTCTTTGTGCAGCCCTCATGATTCCAACAATGAAAGGTCAGGAACATTTAAACTGGCAGTATGAGGTTGATGGACCTGCAAAAGGATTCAGTGTGGAAGCAGATTCTTCAGGCTATGTCCGCGGATATATTTTTGAAGATCATATTCCGATTGATAAGCCGCTTGAAAGTTGGGATCTTACACCATTTCTTGGAAACGGAACAATGACGATTACAAAGGTTCATCCGGGCGACAAAGTTCCAATGACAAGTTCCGTAGAAATTCTTTACAAAAACATCACAAAAGATCTTGCGTGGTATTTCCAGCAGTCTGAACAGATTAACACTGCATTTAACACAAGCATTTTAATGGATAAAAAAGGACGCGTAACAGGTGCAGGAGGAATGTTTATTCAGGTTCTTCCTGAAACAGGCGGTAAAAAAGGAAAAGGCGCAAACTCAAATTCCAGTGCTGATTTTAAGGACGATGCAAAACTCATTGAGATGGTTGAAAATGCATTCTCTGCAGCTCCAAGCTTGGGAACATGGTTCAGCGAAAAAGGCACACTTGATGATGTAATTTACGGACTTTTCCGCGAATTTAATCCGTCTGTTGCAGTTGAACGAGATATTATTTTCGATTGTCCATGCAACGAAGATTTCTACAAAAACTATATTTCTTCACTCCCTGAAGAAGAAAAAAAGAATCTGTCGAATCCTGTAGAAATTATCTGCAGAAACTGCGGAAGCGTTTATAAAATCAATCTTTAAGATTATTTTAAGCACCTGTTGCGGGAAAGGATAAAAAAACTGCCATTGCCCACCCGCAACGACAGAGAAAAAATCTATTTTAGAGCCTTTAATATAGCATCATTCCTTCAGATGCTCAAGGTAAAATTACAGCTGCATTTCCTTAACAAAGCCTTCAACCTTTTCACCAGGTATCGGTTTGCTGTAATAATATCCCTGAATATAATCGCATTTAAATCCTTTCAATTTTTCCTGCTGCCATTCCTGTTCAACACCTTCAACCGTAAGCTTCATCTTAAGCGAATGAACCAGCCGAACAATATTTTTTATAAATCCGTCTCTTTCACTGTCCAGATAATTATCAACAAGCGTTTTATCAATCTTAACAACACAAACCGGAAGATATGTTAAATAGCTCAAGCTTGAATAACCTGTTCCAAAATCATCAAGCGCAAGAGTGATTCCCCTCTCAACAAAAGAATTAAAAAGCTTCATTGCCTTATCTTTATTCACGCCTGCAAAAAGACTTTCTGTAACTTCAATTCCAATGTATTCCGGATCGATTTTATACTGCTTCAAAAGACCATCAACAAAATCAACATAGGTTTCATCTTCAATCTGTGCATATGAATAATTTATACTTACTTTATAAAGTGGAATTCCATGATCACGCCACTGAGCCATCTGCTGAATAACTTTTTCAGTAAGGATTCTATCAATTTTTACGATAAGACCGGTTTCTTCAGCAACAGGAATAAATTCTGCCGGGAAAAGAATATCATCTTTAAGCCTCATCAATGCTTCATATCCGTGAATTTTACCTGTTTCAACATCAATCTGCGGCTGATAAACAACACGAATACCGTCATTTTTAATTGCATCTTCAAGAATCATTTTTACGATATTTGTTCTTGTAAGCGGATTTTTCATTTCTTTTGTAAAGAAAACGATTTTATTTTTTCCTGATTTTTTTGCCTCATACATAGCAATATCAGCATTTGAAATCATTTTATCCAGAATATTTTCACCAGGAACTGAATTTACAATTCCCATGCTTGCCTGAACATTTATCTTTTTATTTTCAAAAATAATCGGAGTATCAAATATTTTTTTAATCTTCGCAAGATCTTCAGAATCTTCTCCAAGATGACCGTTTGTATAAAGAATTAAAAATTCATCTCCACCAAATCGTGATGCAAAAAATATGCCGTTAACCATAAGAAACAGAAGTCGTGTAGAAATTACGCGAAGAACTTCATCTCCACAAGTATGAGAATTGTTGTCGTTTATATTTTTAAAATCATCAATATCAAAAAGAATGAGTGCAAATTCCTTTCCAGATTCTGAAATCTTTTCAAACATTGTGCGGAACTTAAATCGATTTGGAAGCTTTGTAAGATAATCATGCTCAACAAGATATTCAAGCTTTGCATGCGAAACTTCAAGCTCTCTTGTTTTCTTAAACTCATGAACAGCCATCACAGCAAAAATCACAAAAAGACCAAGCAGTGAAACTATAATATGAACAAGCCCGTACATTGCAAATCTTAATCTGTTTATAGACTGCAGATAACTTACAATGTTTGAATCACCAAGAAACGATATAAAAAAACCTGTGCTGATTATTAATGTTATCAGAAAGAGAATTATGATGGATGTGACAATGATGTGCTTTTTTTTAAACATCTTTTTTCCTTTACAAAAGTATATTAGAGCCTTTTCGTACTGTCAATTTTTTTTTCTTTAAATAGTCTTAAGCAGAGTCAATTATTTCATGAGGATTTTAAAAACATCAATTCTGCCTGCTTTTTGAAGAGCTTCTTTTACAAGCGGAATATTTTCTCTTCTGTTGAACTGCAGAAGTGCCCTCTGAAGACGTCTTTCATGTGCACCTCGAGCAACATATACTTCTTCAAGCTTTCCATTTATTTCTTTGTGCGGATTCAACCCTGTATAATACATGCATGTTGCTAAACTTCCAGGCGTAGGATAAAAATCCTGAACCTGATCCGGGACAAATCCAGTTTTCTTTAAATACAAAGCAACTTCTATTGCCTCTTTTATTCCTGCTCCAGGGTGACCTGCAATATAATACGGAACAAGATACTGCTTCATTCCAAGACGTTCATTTGTTTTTTTATATTCTTCCGCAAATTTTTCATAAACTTCATGAGTTGATTTTCTCATCAGAGTAAGAACTTTATTGCTTACATGTTCAGGTGCAACTTTGAGCTGACCGCTTATATGAAATTTACACAGTTCCTCAAAAAAAGTTTTATCCTTATCCATCATCAGATAATCAAAACGGATTCCAGAACGAATAAAAACTTTTTTTACTTTTGGAAGCTGACGAAGTTTTCTCAAAAGCTCAACGTACTCTGTATGATCAACCTTTACATTTTTACACGGATTTGTTCCTAGGCAGTCTTTATTTTTACAGGCACCATTTTTTTTCTGATTTTCACAGGCATCATAACGGAAATTTGCAGTTGGCCCTCCGACATCATGAATGTATCCCTTAAACTCAGAATCTTCTGTCATTCTTTTAGCTTCTTTTATCAGACTTTCATGACTTCTTGATTGAATTCTTCTTCCCTGATGAAATGTGATTGCGCAAAAACTGCAGGCACCAAAACATCCTCTGCAGCTTGTAAGACTGAATTTTACTTCTTTGAGAGCGGGAATACCTTTGTCATACATCGGGTGTTCTTTTCTTAAAAACGGAAGATCATAAACTGCATCCATTTCCTCACGCGTTAAAGGGAGGCTTGCTTTTTCCTGAACAACAAACCTTGATTCAGCCGGCTCAACAAGAACTTTTCCATTTATTGCATCTGTGTTTTCTTCCTGAATTTTATATGAACGTGCAAATTTTTCCTTGCTCTCCGGAGTGTTTTTACTTATTTCTTCAAAAGACGGAAGTCGGATTGCATCTGATGGAACTTCACTTTCTTTTCCTGTATACCAGCACGTACCTCTGACTCCGCGAATTTCTCTTGCATTTTTCCCTTCTTTTAAAAGTGCTGCAATTTCCAGAATCGATTTTTCACCCATTCCGTACATTAAAAGATCTGCTTTTGAATCTAAAAGAACTGAATGTTTTACAGTATTTGACCAGTAATCGTAATGCGTTGTACGGCGTAAACTTGCTTCTATTCCACCGATAATCACATTTACACCTTTATACGCCTGCTTAATTTTTCCAACATATTGAATAAGAGCTCTGTCCGGTCTGTGTCCTTTTTCTCCGCCATTTGAATATTCATCTTCTGAACGGGGTTTGTTGTTTGCAGTATAATTGCACACCATACTGTCCATGGCACCTGAACTTACAAGAAATGCAAGTTTCGGTTTTCCAAGAGCTTTAAAACTTTCTGCATCTTTCCAGTCAGGCTGAGCAAGAATTCCTACAGTGTAACCGTGTTTTTCAAGAAGACGCCCCAAAAGAGCTGCTGCAAAACTTGGATGATCAACATAACCGTCTCCAGTTACAAAAACAAAATCCAGCTGATCAATATGTCTCTTCTCTAAATCTTCCTGACAAACGGGCAAAAAATCCATGAAAGTATTTTACCACAGGCATCAGTTCTTGTCACAGATTACAATAATTGCTCATTGTACTAATACAAATTTAATTATAAAATCTTCCTATGAAATTCAGAAAGTTTTTTATTATTTTGATTCCACTTCTTCTCTTCGGCTGTGTAAAAAAGAAAGTTTTATCTTCAAATGAAAATCCAAAACGCATTGTCTGTCTTTCCCCGGGAGAAGCTGAAATTCTTTGTGCTATTGGTGCAGAAAATTTAATTGTTGCACGAACAGATTTTTGCGATTACCCGGAATCTTTAAAATCAAAACCTTCAGTTGGCGGCTTTGACGGAAAATCCCTTAATATCGAAGCAATCATTTCTAAAAAACCAGATTTAGTTTACGGCTCAAAGGGCATGCATGATTTCTTAAAACAACCTTTAGAAAATATGGGCGTTAAAGTTTATCTTTCTGACCCCTATTCTTTTGAAGCTTTATACGACGAAATTCGATGCATTTCAAAGATGACAGATTTGCAGGAAAATGGTGACAGATTAATCAGTCAAATTCAAGACGATATCGGCCCTCAGGGATGGGAAGAATACAAACAGGTTTATTTTGAAATAATGAATAATCCATACATGACATGCGGATCTACTTCATTTCTGCATAATGTAATTGTTTTTGCAGGAGGAAGCAACATTTTCAGCGACCTCAAATCACCATACCCTATGATAAATGAAGAAGAAATTATAAAACGAAATCCTCAGGTTATTATTATCCCTGAAGAAAACGGAATTACATTTGATTCATTAAAAAAACGCTCTGGCTGGACTTCAATTGATGCCGTAAAAAACAACAGAATAATTTTTGTTGATGCTTCTCTTGTCTGTCGTCCGGGACCAAGAATCGGAAAAGCAACTTCTGACCTCGCAAAAAAGATTCAAAAGCTTTGGAATATTAATCTGTACCCATAAAATGAAAAAACTGTCACCTTTATTTTTAATTTTAATTCTTATTATCTCAGTTTTATTTTCACTTTTCTTTAAAGTTGACGATATACACTTTTTTCAAATTTTAATCATAAATTTAAGACTTCCGCGAACATTACTTTGCATCATAACAGGTTCAGTGCTTGCTTTATGCGGTTCAACATTCCAGATGTTCTTCAGAAATTCCCTTGCAGAACCTGGAATCATGGGAATTACATCTGGAGCAACCTTAGGTGCAGTTATCACGGCAATTTCAGGAATAACAGGAACTTATCTACTTTCTGTATTAAACGCAGGTGCTTTTTTAGGTGCTCTTTTATCTGGAATCATAATCAGCACACTTTCTCTAAAAAAAGAATCAATTTCTTCTATATATTTGCTTTTATTTGGTACTGCATTAGGAACTTTATATTCTGCACTTACTTCAATTTTACTTTCAGCAAACAGCAGCAAAATTCAATCAATGTATTACTGGATGCTTGGAAGCTTTTCTGGCCGTGGATGGAATGAACTTTATTTTATTCTCCTGCCCGCACTTCTTTCTATCATACTTCAACTTTCATGTATCAGCCGTCTGGACCTGATGACTTGCGGTGAAACTACAGCTGATTCTCTTGGAATAAATGTCAACAGATTAAGAATAATTGTTTTGATTGCAGGATCTCTTGGAACTTCTGCAGCTGTATGTGCAGGAGGAACAATCGGTTTTGTAGGACTAATTGCGCCTCATATTACACGCCGACTTTTCAGCCCAAAAGCACGAATTCTTCTTCCAGTTTCAATGCTTACAGGATCAATTCTTGTTCTTATTTCTGACACCATTGCCAGGTATGCAATTTATCCTGCAGAATTACCAGTTGGGACAATAACGGCAATAATGGGAGTTCCTTTCTTTATCTCTCTGCTTTCACGAGGTAAAAAATGATTCTTTCAGCATCAAACATTAATTTTTCATATAAAAAACAGAAAGTTCTAAATTCTGTCACCATATCTGTACCTGAAAAAAGCTTCATCTGCCTTACAGGTCCTAATGGAGCCGGAAAATCAACACTGCTTCATTATCTTTTTAAAAACGGAACTATCGACGGAAAACATTTTTCTTCACCAAAAGAAAGAGCAAAAACAATTGCTTTTATGGGGCAGTCTGAATCTTCAATCTGGGATTATTCAGTCCGTGATTTTGTCCTTATGGGCAGATACTGCCACACAAACAATTCCGGAATTTATTCTCAAAATGATTATATGGTGACAGATTCAGTTTTAAAACAGGTACAGATTTCTAATCTTGCAGATAAAAGCATAAATTCAATTTCTGGCGGAGAATTCCAAAAAGTCCGAATCGCCCGATGCCTTGCACAGGAACCAAAATTCCTTCTGCTTGATGAGCCAGTTGCAAGCCTTGACTTTTCATATCAGGAAGAAATCATCAGCATACTCAAAAATCTCTGCGAAACAAAAAACACAGGTATCCTCATTTCAATTCACGACATAAATCTTGCAGCCCGATTTGCAGACACATTAGCCCTTTTGCCCAAACTGTCACCATTAATTATGGGTACAGTTGAAGAAATTTTTACACCTGAAAATCTCAAAAAAACCTACAGCTCTGACTTCAAAACATTCAAACATCCTATTTACAATTGCCTTCAGACCTGCATTTAAACTGTATACAAAACAATAAATTATCTCTATACTGTTCCACATCTAATCGTACCAAAGGAAATATTATGAAAAATTTATACGAAATCGGACAGTTTGTAGAAACTACAGTTGTTGCAATCAGTGGCGACACAGTATTCATTGATCTTGGACTAAAAAGCGAAGGTTTTGTTGATGCTGCAGACTTCAAGGATGAAAACGGAAATATTACCGTCAAAGAAGGCGACAAAGTAAAAGTATACTTTGTTGGTGGAAAACATGAAGAACTTCACTTCACAACAAAAATTGCAGGAAGCAAAATAAAAGGCGACAATTCAGTTTTTGAAAACGCATACAAAAATAATATTCCTGTAGAAGGAACAGTTAAAGCCGAAATCAAGGGCGGATTTGAAGTTATGCTCGGAACAACACGTGCTTTCTGTCCATACAGCCAGATGGGATACAAACAGCGCAAAGAACCATCAGAATATGTTGGCATGCACCTTTCTTTCAAAATTTCAGAATACAAAAATGACGGAAAAAACATTGTTGTTTCAAACCGTGCACTTCTTGAAGAACAGGCATCTGCAGAACTTGAAAATCTTTCACAGAAATACACAGTCGGCATGACAGTTACCGGAAAAGTAAAATCAATTGAATCTTACGGCGCATTCATTGATCTTAACGGATTTCAGGCACTTCTTCCTATTTCAGAAATCAGCCGTAGCCGCATAAGCAATGTAGCAGATGTTCTTAAAGTTGGTCAGGAAGTTACAGCAAAAATCATTAAAGCAGACTGGAAGCATGAAAAAGTTTCTTTGAGTACAAAAGAACTTGAAGCAGATCCTTGGGATTCAGTTGCAGAAAAATTCCCGGTTGGAACAGAAATTGAAGCTAAGATCAGTCGTGTTGCGGATTTTGGTGTTTTTGTTAATCTTGCAGAAGGAATTGACGGTTTGGTTCATATTTCAAAACTTAATGTTGAACGCAATACAAATCTTAAAAAAGTCTTTAATCCTGGTGACGAAATCAGCGTAATAGTTGAAAAAGTTGATACAGAAGAAAAACGTATTTCACTTAGCACAAAAGTTTCAAACGAAGAAGAAAATAACGCAAACGAATATATGGCTTCTCATAAAGAAGATGATGACGGAATGTCTTATAATCCGTTTGCAGCTTTGTTGAAAAAATAGGAACGAGCGTTTTCTGCTAGCCGGCTTTTCACGGTTCCGCATCCGCTCCATAAAAAAAACGCAGAACACTTTCTCAGTGCACCTGCGTTTTTTTTACTTACGCCGTTACAATCCGGGTTAGGCTTTATCTTCACCCATAATCGGTCTTGAAATATATTTATTAAACAATTCAATAACTGGCCCCATAAAAAAAGCTGTTAAAATCGTCCCGACTCCAACAATTTTCAAAAGATCATTAATCTTTCCACCGGAAAGCAAAATAATCAAACTTCCAAAAACAACACATGTTAAATCTGAAATTATCCTTACGTACTTAAATTTTCCTTTATGCCACGTTTCACAAACAATCAAAGCAACAGCATCATAAGTTGAAACTCCCATATCAGCTGTTATGTAAAGGGACGCACTCAAACACAGAACAATAAACCCCACTGCAAAAATCCCGCCCTTAACAATAAGCAGCGGTTCAGGGAAAATCCACATTACAAATTTCTGCGTATATTCAGCAATATATCCAAGAAAAAACAAATTTATAAACGTATTAAACCCGATATAATGTTTATCACCAAAAAACATAAAGATAAACAAAAGTCCCGTCACAATCAGATAAATCGTACCAAAGCTGAGTGGCAGACAAAAATCAAGACCTGTTGTAAGCGTCTGATATGGATCAACTCCAAGAAACGCAGCCTTAATAATCCCCACTCCAATTCCACAAAGAATTACTCCAATCAGCGACATAATAATTTTTTTAACCTTCATAAGGGGCTCCATTTAAACTTGTTTCAGTAAGCTTACCATTATTATAAATCAGCTTAAGGCTAAAAAACGGAACATTTTTTTCTATGAGATCAAGAAAGATATAATCACCTTCCCAAAAATTTAAATTCTTTAATTCAGATTTTTTCACCCATTCAAGCTGACCTTCATCACATTCAATAAGCTCCCCGGAAAAATCGTCACTTGTATAAAGGCACATATATTCAAAAATATCTTCTTTGCCGTCTTCTTTACTCACAAATGTTACAATTCCACAAAACTTATACGAATTAAGAATCAGACCGGTTTCTTCTTTTACTTCTCTCAGCAGACATTCATCAGGACTTTCTGCATTTTCAAAATGACCGCCAACACCAATCCATTTATCCTTATTGATATCATTCTGCTTTTTTACACGATGCAGCATAAGATAACTGTCATCCTTTTCAATATAACAGAGAGTTGTTAAAAGTGATTTCATTTTCTTTCCATGAATTTTATAAAGATGCTTAAAAATAAAAAAAGACCCCAAGTTTACTTGAGGTCTTGAGTGGGCGGTGAGAGGATCGAACTCCCGACATTCTGGGTGTAAACCAGACGCTCGTACCAGCTGAGCTAACCGCCCGACGTGATTAGAAATATATCATATTCACAAAATCATGTCTAGTAGAATTTTCTTTTTTTCTAAGACAGATTTATTTATTGAATTTACAAAAATGATTTGATATGTTTTTAAATATGGAAGAAATAATTTTCGAAAAAGCGGAAAGAATTCGCGACGTTATTCGTTACATTAAAAAATTCAAAAATGCTCTTGTCATCATTTACATTGACGACAATCTTTTAGACAGCCCTACATTCAATGCCCACATAAAAGATATCTGCCAGATTCATGAAGCGGGTTTAAAAGTAATAATGGTTCCTGGTGCCGCAAAGAGGATAAATGAAATCCTAAAAAGCGCTAGTATTATGTGGACTATACATAATAATTGTAGAATTACAGGGCCAGAAGCAATGCCATTAATCAAGATGGCTGCGTTTGATGTTTCTAATCAGATAATGACAGCTCTTGCCAGTGAAAAGAAAACTGCTGTAATCGGTAACTGGGTTAGAGCTCGTGGAAAAGGTGTTATTGATGGAATTGATTACGGTACAAGTGGTGAAATTGATAAGCTTCAGATTGACTCAATCAAAACAGTTTTAGACAACGGCTTCATTCCTATTTTTCCTTGCATAGGCTGGAGTGCAACTGGAAAACCTTACAACATTTCTTCAATCAATTTAGCCCATCAAATTTCAGTACACTTAAAAGCAGACAAACTTTTCTTCCTTGTTCCTGATGCAGAAATTTCAAACAAAATTTTCACCATTCCTGATTCTATAGGAACGTCAATCGAAGGAACTGTTCCAGCTATGAATCTTGAAGAAGTTGATGACTTCCTAAAAGCTAACACATCTGCCAAACGTTCGGTAAATTCAAATGAAAATTCACCAAATTCTGATGATAATGTTTCACGTGAAACACTTAAAAACAAAATTTTCCAGCTTCTAGAAATTGCAAAGGATTCATGTTCAAACGGTGTAAATCGTGTTCACATTCTAAATGGATCTATTGACGGAACTGTTCCATGTGAAATATTCAGCGACCTGGGATCTGGAACAATGATATATAGCAAAAATTACGGAAAAATCCGCGACATGACTCATGATGATATTTCTTCAGTTCTTTCCGTAATGAGTCCGTTTGTTGAAAAAGGAATTCTTCTTCCAAGAACAAAAGAAATGCTTAATACACAATATTCAAACTTCATCGTTTATGAACTTGATGGTGCAATCAGAGCTTGTGCATCTCTTGTTCCTTACAGTGATGGTCAAATGGAAATTGCAGCTGTTGCAGTTGAAAAAAACTTCTCACATATTGGAATTGGACCAAAAATGATAGAGTTTCTCGTGGAACGTGCAAAAAAAGAAAAAGCAAAAGGAATCTTCCTGCTAACAACACAAACCGCAGACTGGTTTGAAAACTTAGGATTCCAAATGTCTGATATTTCCACGCTACCAGCAGAAAGAAAAGCAAAATGGAATCCTGAACGCGGATCAAAGGTATTAAGATATTCAGAATAAATAAACAAATATAGCCCTCATAAAACAGAGGGCTTTTTATTTATAATTTATAAAACATCATCAAAACAATGAAATCTTCAACGTATTCTACCCTCCCCCACACGAATTCAACCTGAAATAAATCTATTTATTTTTTAAAAAACGTTTCACGTAAAACATGTTTCAAATTAAAAACTTTATTTCAAAAAATAGATGACATATCTTTTTCTAGGAAATATTTCAACTACGAATATAAAATTTGTTTCACGTGAAACACTTAAATTATTTCATGCACTTAATTTAGTAACAAATTGTGGATAACTTTAGGAAAATAATACAAAAAAATTCTGCAGAATTCAAAAAGCCTTATTTTATGGGCTTTCTCGAATTTACTTAAATTTTGCAAAATGTGGATAACTTGTGGAAATTCTTGAAAATTCTCACAATCTATTTTACTGGAAGAATTTACAAAATATAACAAACTGTTTCACGTGGAACAATTTATATTTATAATAAATAGTGAATTTAATAAGCATAATTTGTTTCACGTGAATCACATTTTGCATAATTGTTTTCATTTAAAATACGATACATAAATTTACTAAATTTATGTGAAATTTAATATTCATATACTAAATTTGAATTCAGCAAATTCAAATTTAGTAAATTTTTTTTGTGCAAAAAAAAGGATGCCATCAAAGACATCCTCAAATTAATCTTATTAAAAATTAAATTTCTATTTGCGGGCACCAATAAGAGCAACAACCCAGCCACAAATCAACATATAAAATCCAATGTATGCATGTTTAATAAGCTGTTTTCCTGCAAACTTTGAAATCGAATTGTCATTAAAAAAGATGACAAGAAGAACACCACCTGCAATTGAAACAAGAACTGCAAGAAGTTTTAATGATGGATTTTTTACATTAACAAAATTCAATGCAAGTCCACAGGCACCGCCAATTATTACAAGCAAAGCACCGATTGTTCTCATTCCAAATTTTGATCCGATAAAATCAAAACCATTTGCCGTAGCTCCAAAAAGACCTTTAAACATCGGCAAAATAAAACCTGCAACAATCAAAGCAGTTCCAACCAGATAAAGCATATTCATGCTGACTTTCTTTCCCATAATTTCCTCCTTAGAAACTCCGCGTTAGCGGCACTGCATGGAGGCAGTGTATAGCAGTTTTGACAACGTCAAAATCTGCCATGATAAAAATTACATGAATGTAATTTTTATCATGCCTCCTTAACGGGATAATTACTTATAGTTTATTCCAGAATATCTGACAAAGCAATATCATTATAATTTAACATTGTTAACTTATAATCAATAAAAAAGGAAGGTCAAAATCAACCTTCCCAAAAAATTAAAGTTCTATATATTCCTTTGGCTTAAAATTATCAGCCATAGACCAGGTACAGGCTTTTCCATGCTTCATCTTAAAAATCTTTATAAAGCCTTTTACTTCTTCTTTTGATTTTCCCCACTTCTTTATAAACTCACGCGAAGGATGATTATAAATTTCCTCAAAAAGTTCATCGCTTTCGTCAAGTTCAAATTTACCACAAACCCGAATCTGAATTCCCTTGCACTGAAAACAAACTTCAGAATTCGGATTTGAAATAAGCTGCTTGTAAAGATCTTTAAAAGTTCCTGTGTGAAAAATAATTCCTTCTTCACATGCCTTAAACAGAAGAATCCCGCGAACACGAGGAAATCCATTTTCATCAACTGTAGCAAGATGCATTACAGGATTTTCATTCATTAACTCAAACAATTTTTCCTTTGTCATAATTCACCTCTTGAGTTAACTATCGCACATATTGATTTTCGGCGCTTTTAAAAATCGCTTAAAAATTTGCAAATTTTAACTATACCTGATATTTTTCGCGGTATTCTGACGGACTCATATCGAATTCATTTTTAAAGGCTGCAGAAAAATGTGAAAGTGAAGAAAATCCGCATTGAACAGCTATTTCAGAAACAGAAAAATCATTCCGCCTTAAAAGATTTAAAGATTTATTCAATCGAACTGCAGTAAGATAATTTTTTGGAGAAACACCGACTTCTTTTGTAAAAAGCCTGTTAAAATTTGAAACAGACATATTCGCATTTTTTGCCAAATCAGAAACCGAAAGATTTTCACCGCAATGAAGTTCAACATACGTTTGAATTCTTCCGATTCTTTCATTTGTTGAAACAGAGCGCATGTCATAATTTTCACCGAGAATACTTCGAATAATCCAATGCGTCAAAAGCTTTGTCTGACATTCCAGAGTAATTTCAGAATTTTTCATATTCTTTGAAGATTCAAATGCAAACAGATGAAGCATTTTTAGTACATCATGACAAATTAAAAACTGATGTCCCTTATATTCCGGAACTTTATTTTGATACAGCAAAAACTGACTTTCGAAAAATTCTTTTTCAATCATGATTGTATAATAATTTGGAAACTCAACGCCTTTATCTTCATGCGGAAAATCAGGAGATAAAATCGTTGCAAGATAATAATTTTTCTTTAATTCGATTTTTGGAGCATTTAAAAAATCATCAGTTCCAAATTCAATTATTATCATGTATGAAGGATGAACATGTTTCTCTTTAACTGCAAATTCACAAAATCCCATAGACTGAATAAAAAGCGCAAAATTTTTATAAACGTAACAGTCCACATTTTTTAAATTTGATTCTGTAATTGATTCACCGACTAACTTTTTAATTATCTCCATATTTTTCATTGCACTACCCTACCCCATTATTCCGGCAAGAATTCCCAGAATAATTATAAAAGCACAAATAATTTTATGAAGAATATTTTTTTCCTTAAAGACAAATTTTCCACCGATTATTGCAACGATTACACTTATCTGTTTTATCAAAGTCATAATTGTAACCTGACTTTCAGGATAGGAATTAGCAATAAATAGACATTTATCCATAACAATCAGCCCGACTGCAAGCAGCCAGATCCAAATATTTTTCCAGATGCCTTTACTGATTTTAATCTTACCTATAAAAGCATATAGTATATAATATGAAGTCAAAAACAGAGTATACCAGAACTGAAGCTGACTTGAATTCATTTCTTTCATGAGAATTTTATCAAGAAGACCTGAAACTGCGTTTAAAAGGCAGGAAACGAAAGCAAGAATTATAAAGAAAGCAGAAGATTTTTTTGTTTCAGATTCCGCAGAATTAGATTTGATTGCAGGTTGATTTTCTTTTTTCAGAAAAGGATTAAATTTTAAAAACAAAAGTCCGCTGCTTACTAAAATCAAACCAATAGTTTTGTATAAAGTTATTTTTTCACCAAGAATGATAACACCAAGCATTGTGGCAAAAAGAACACGAGATAAATCAAGAATTCCACATAAACTGATCGGTAGTATTTTTACCGCTTTAAATCCAGCAATCCAGGCAATAAAAATTATAAATGCTTTTAATGCTACCCACAAACATTGATTACCAGAAAGACCCATTGCGTTAGGAATTTGAGGAGTACAAATTAAAAGAGAAATAATTGTATAAACAAGAAGAACTTCTGTAACTGAATAAATTTTAAGGGCCTTTTTTTTGCAGATTTCTCTTCCGCCTTTAATAAGCCCATAAATCAAAACTAAAATCATCCACATGCTGATTAGAATATAAAAAAACCGCCTGCATTTCTACAGACGGTTCAAAATCATTTTAACTTTTTGAAATTATTTTTCTTCATCATTTGCAATTCTATCAACGCCAACAACATAATCAGGATCGGTGATTGTAACAACTTTGATTCCACTTGCTCCCCTACCCTGAACAGTAATGTCTTTTGCTTCAACACGAACTGAAGTTCCCTGGCTTGTAATACACATTATGCTGTCAGTTTCATGAACACAAAGTGCTCCGATAATTTCACCCTTGTCATCAACATTACCAAAGATTTTTTGTCCACCAGTTCCGCGCCCGTGAGAATTAAATTCAGCAGGATCAACACGTTTTCCAATTCCTTTTTCTGTAATAACAAGAATTCGTGAATCTTCTTCTTTTTCAATTCTGATTGCAGAAGCAAGTTCATCTCCTTCAGAAAGCTTAAGACCTGCAACACCACGGCTTGTTTTTCCCATTGGACGAACATCTTCTTCTTCAATACGTAAAGCCTGTCCTCGGCGACTAACCAGAAGTATCTCATCTTTTCCAGATGTAAGGATTGAGCTTACAAGCATATCTCCATCATCAAGACGAACGGCTGTTGTTCCACGGACCTTTGCATTCTTAAATTCACTTGTCGGAGTCTTTTTAACAACACCATTTGCTGTTGCCATAAAGAGGAACTCATCATCTTTAAAGTCTTTGAGAGCTACAGTTGTTGTAATATCTTCATTAGCAGTAACCATCAAAAGACTCTTAATATGAGATCCACGACTTGTCTTTGATGCTTCAGGAATTTCATGAACTTTTACCCAGTAAGCTTTTCCGGCCGTTGTAATGAACATAAGATAATCATGTGTAGAAGCAACAAACATCTGATTGATATAATCTTCTTCTACAAGTTTAGCAGAGATAACTCCCTTGCCTCCCCTACCCTGACTCTTATACTGAGAAACAGGAACTCGCTTGATATAACCGAGTTTAGAAATAAGAACAACCATGTCTTCTTCTTTTATCATATCCTCAACATTGATTGTCTCAACTTCTCCTGCAACAATATCTGTCTTTCTGTCGTCGCCGAATTTTTCAACGATAGCATTTGTTTCTTCTTTTATGAGTGCAAGTATTTTTTCATGATGAGCAAGAAGATCTTCAAGATGTGCAATTTCTGCTTTAAGTTGTTCCATTTCAAGCTTAAGTTCATCAATACGCAAAGATGTAAGAACTCCAAGACGAAGATCTACGATTGCCTGACTCTGTTCTTCATCAAAACTAAATCTTTCTTCAAGTCGTTTCTTTGCTTCAGGTTCATCCTTACTTGAGCGGATAATCTGGATTACTTCATCAACACAATCAACTGCTGTTATTTTTGCTTCAAGAATATGTTCTTTCTTTTTAGCAACAGCAAGTTCAAATTTTGTGCGGCGTGTAATTACCTGATCACGATGATCTACAAAATGCTTAATTATCTGCTTAAGATTAAGAACCTGTGGAGCAAGTCCATTTCCACTAGGAACAAGTGCAAGATTAATAATTCCGTAAGATGACTGAAGAGCTGTTTTTGCAAAAATCTGATTGATCACAACTTTTGCAATTGCAGTTCGTTTAATATCTACTTCAATACGAACATCATCTCCATGGCTACCATCATTAACACGCTCAATTCCTTCAATGATTCCATCTCTTGCAAGTTCACCGATCTTTGAAACAAGATCTGTTGTCCTTGTCTGATATGGAATTTCTGTAAATACAATTTTTTCTTTTCCTTTTGTATCTACTTCAATTGTAAAACGAGCTCGAAGAAGGATCTTTCCACGACCTGTTTTATAAGCATCCGCAATACCTTTCTTTCCAAAAATAATGCCACCTGTCGGGAAATCAGGGCCCTTCATGTACTGCATTAAATCTTCAATTTTACATTCCGGATTATCAATATATGCGCAAATTGCTGCTCCAACTTCCTTAAGATTATGTGGAGGCATATTTGTTGCCATACCAACAGCAATACCAGTTGAACCGTTACACAAAAGGAACGGAAATGCTGCAGGAAGAACTTTTGGTTCCTGTCTTGTATCATCAAAGTTTGGACTAAAATCTACTGTATCTTTTTTGATGTCATCAACCATTACTTCAGCAACTTTTGACATCTTTGCTTCAGTATAACGGTAAGCAGCAGCTGGAGATCCGTCTATACCTCCGAAGTTACCCTGCTTTGTAACAGGCATATATCTTAAAGAAAAAGCCTGTCCAAGACGAACCATTGCATCATAAACAGAAGCATCTCCATGAGGATGATAACGACCAAGTACATCACCGACTACAGTTGCACATTTTTTAGTTTTTCCTGTAGATACAAGACCTTCTTCAGCCATTGCATAAAGAATACGGCGGTGAACAGGTTTTAATCCATCACGAACATCAGGCAAAGCACGTTCTACAATTACCGACATAGAATAATCGATAAAAGATCGCTGCATTTCATGTTCAATAGGAGCAGTTAAAACATATCCTCCTTCTGGAGTCTGTTTTTCTTCATATTTTATCTTTTCAATCATTTTCTAATCCTAAATTTGTAATTAAACATCAAGTGTTGCATATTCTGCATTTTCTTCGATGAACTTACGGCGTGGATCAACATCATCTCCCATAAGAATAGAGAAAATCTGATCAGCTTTTGCAGCATCAGTAATTTTTACCTGCTTCATTTTACGATTTTCTGGAGCCATTGTAGTTTCCTTAAGCTCCTCCCATTCCATTTCACCAAGACCTTTATAACGCTGAACTTCAGCCTTATCACGATTTTCTCCAAGTTCTTCCAAAGCTCTGTCTCTTTCTTCATCGCTGAATACAAATTTTCTGAATTTCTGCTTTTTATACTCAACTCTGTAAAGAGGAGGCATTGCAATATAAACATAACCTTTTTCAATAAGCTCTGGCATAAAGCGGAAGAAAAATGTCATAAGCAAAGTTGAAATATGTGCACCATCAACATCGGCATCAGCCATAATGATGATTTTATGATATCGAAGTTTTTCAATATTAAAGTTTTTACCGATTCCTGTTCCAAGTGAAGCAATAACCGGCTGAAGCTTTTCATTATTCATTACTTTTGAAGGATCTACTTTTTCAACATTAAGCATCTTACCCCAAAGAGGAAGTATTGCCTGTGTTTTTGGATTTCGTCCCTGTTTTGCAGAACCGCCGGCAGAATCTCCTTCGACGATATATACTTCACATTCTTCAGGTTTATTTGATGAACAGTCTGCAAGTTTTCCAGGAAGACCAAATGAATCCATTCCTGTTTTGCGGTTTGTCTCAATTGCTTTACGAGCCTTAATTCGACCTAAAGCTTCATTTACAGCCTTTTCAAGAATCTGATTGCAGATTTGAGGATTCTGCTCAAGCCAGATAATAAGCTTTTCTTTTACAAGAGCATCAACAATAGTACGAACTTCTGTATTTCCAAGTCTGTCTTTTGTCTGACCAACAAATTCAGGTTCAGAAACTTTTACAGAAAGAACTGCCGTAAGACCTGTGCGGACATCTTCTCCGGAAAGTTTTTCAATTTTAATTTCCTTTCCCTTATCTTTCTGTTCTTTTGTTGCTTTTGGATTCCACTTTGGATTAAGCTTCTTAAACAGTTTTTCATTCTGCTCAAGAAATTTATTCATTACAAAAGTAAGTGCATTTTTATATCCATCAAGATGAGTTCCACCCTGACGAGTATTAATATCATTTACATAAGAAAAAATTCTTTCATCATAACCGTCATTAAACTGCATCGAAAGTTCAACAATAACATCATTCTGTTCACCACTTATAAACAAAGGTTCTTCAGGTACAACTTTTTTTCCTTCATTAAGGAATTTTGTATATTCGTTAATTCCGCCTTCAAATTTAAGAACAATTTCTTTTGGAGTTTCAAGACGTTCATCGCGGAATGTAATCTGAATTCCAGGATTTAAAAATGCAAGTTCACGAAGACGAGTCAACAAAACATCAAAATTATATGTAATTGTTTCCTTAAAAATTTCAGAATCACTTTTCCAGCGAATTGTTGTTCCATGAAGATTTGTTTCACCAATACATTCAACTTTTCCCTTTGGAACACCTCTGGCATATTTCTGCGTATATCTTTTGCCGTCTTTATTAACAAAAGCTTCAAGCCAGACAGAAAGAGCATTTACACAAGAAACACCTACACCATGCAAACCGCCGGAAACTTTATAGTTTGATTTATCAAATTTACCACCAGCATGAAGTCGTGTAAGGACAAGTTCAAGAGCACTTACTTTTTCTGTAGGATGAATATCAACCGGAATACCACGACCATCATCTTCTACGCGACAAATATCATCTTTTTCAAGAGCAACGGTAATATTCTTACAATATCCTGCCATTGCTTCATCAATGCTGTTATCAACAACTTCATAAACAAGATGATGAAGTCCATCTGGTCCTGTTGAACCAATATACATACCAGGTCTTTTACGAACTGGTTCAAGATCTTTTAAAACCTGGATGCTGCCTGCACCATACTGATTTTTTTCTTCAGACATTTTTATCCTCAAAACCTATAATTAGAGAAGATAAATATACCTAAAAAACCCATAAAATTCAATAAATTAAAATACAATATAATAGGAAAGATAAACACAAAATTCTTTAACATTTTTAACATTGAACATCAATAAATTAAATTTTATAATCACACAATGAGCAGTCAAAATTTTAAAGTTTTTTGGGATGAAGTAATTAAACAGATTCACAGTGAGTTTATCTCCAGCAATAATCCTGGGGATTTTGAAATTTGGTTTGGAAGAATAAAATATGTTGAAGATAACGGAACAGAAATTACTGTTTCTTTCCCCTCAGATTTCATGTTTAATTTTATGAATTCAAACGGATACATTTCAAAAATTCAAACAAAAATTAAAGATATCTGCGGACAGGATATTTCAATTAAACCAAATTACGAAAAAGAAATTCCAAATACTGAAAATAATCTTAATAAAAAAATAATTCCAAATAATAATCCTGAAGAAATTCTTGAAGAAGTTTCAACTAATCTTTCAAAAACTGAAAATAATCTTAATTCATTAATTAAAACAGAAAAAACTCATTCTCAACTTGAAGATAAATATACTTTTGAAAAATTTGTTGTAGGCGATAACAGCGAATATGCATACAGTGCATCTTTCGCCGCTGCTAAAGAACCTGGAAAAAAAATAAATCCTCTTCTCCTTTATGGTGGAACTGGTCTTGGAAAAACTCACCTAATGAAATCAATCGGTCATTATATTTTTAATAATCCACCGGAAGGAAAAGAAAATATAAAAATCTGTTACGTAAGCATTGAACCTCTTTTAAATGAATTTACTTCTTCAATAAAAAACGGTACTCCAGAAAAATTTAAAAATAAATATAGAAATCTTGATGTTCTTCTTCTTGATGACATTCAGTTTTTAAGAGATAAACGCGGATTACAGGATGAACTTTTCTTTACTTTTGAAGCTTTGTTCCATAAAAACGCACAAATGGTTTTCACAAGTGATAGACCTCTGTCTGAATTAAATGGAATTGATGAAAGATTAATTTCAAGATTTGCTTTAGGAAATTCAATTGATCTTCAGCCACCAAGCTATGAAACAAGAATTGCAATTTTACAGAAAAAGCTTGAACTCCAGAAAAAATCAGTACCTCAGGATGTAATTGAATTTATTGCAAAAAACATCAACTCAAACGTCAGGGAACTTGAAGGATGTTTAAATAAACTTATAAATTACGCTGAACTTTTAAATAAACCTCTTACAATAGAAATTGCAAAAAAACAGCTGAGCGACAGTATCACACAATTTAATGATGGAACTGTAACAATTGATACTATTCAAAAAGTAATTTCAAATCATTACAACATTTCACTTGGAGAAATAAAAAGCGACAAAAGATCAAAAAAACTTGTTATTCCTCGCCAGATTGCAATTTATCTTTGCCGAACACTTACAGGTTATTCTTTTACAGAAATAGGTCAGGAATTCGGTGGAAGAGATCATTCAACAATCATGTATAGTTTTGAAAAAGTTGAAGATTTACTTAAAACAGATGAAACTTTAAATACAACTATAGAAATGCTTTCAAAAGAAGTAAAAGAATATATTCCAAAATAAAATGTGGAAAAAATTAAATAAAATAACAAAATTTTGTTGAAAATCTGTGGATAACTTCACGTTTTGTGGAAAAGTGGATAATTTGTGATTTATAACTAAAAGTTTTCCACTTTAAACATTGCCTTAAAATCTGCAAATTCTTGAGTTTTCCACAAATTCACACCCCTTATTATTACTATTATTAAAATTTATAAATTTATATAAATTTAACAATGTGCATAAAAATTCATTCTTTAATGCATATTTATACATAGAAAAATAAAAATACTATACAAAAAAATAAAAATAAATTAATATAAAAACATACAGGAGTTTCAA
>JAILEY010000083.1 GCA_024687165.1 Treponema sp. | reverse complement strand
ATTGTTCATAAGAAAAATATATCTTAAATAAAAATATATATCTACAAATTTAATATTAAACTTTTACAAGTAATATGATATTATTAAAATGATGAAAATTAGTATATTTAATGATAATTCAGATTTAAATAATGATTCACTTGTGAATCCCGATGTCGTTCAGAATCGCTTTGGCTCTGTTTACGGCTCTTACACAATGCTTTTGCTTGATCGTGATAACGGCGAAAAAATATATATTCCGCTTCATACAGACGGGAAAAAAGCAACTATAGGTATCTGTCTTACAGAAATTTCTCAGGCAGAGCTTTACGAAATCTCAAACTTCATTTTCAAATCAAATTCAAAACTCAAAGAAATATCTGCTGAGTACAGTTTGAACAAAGCAAAAGGCTTTTCCAAAAACTACACTGCAAATCAATGGCATCTTTCGCTGCCAAACACATGCGATGAACTTTGGGGAAGAATGTCTTCAAAATCAAAGCAGACCCTACGCCGCAAACACAACCATCTTGTTGAGCAGCTAGGTTCTGAACTGAAATTTGAGCATTATACCATGGAACAGGGAATTCCAGACGAGCTTGTTCAGATCTATTTCTCATTCAAGAAAGAACTAATGAACCGGGATTACTGCATGAGCCCACAAGAGTATCTTAAAAAATATTATGTAACAGATGCCTATACGTGGAAATCAATTGCAAATGAAGACACTTTATCAGGAGAGTACGTTTGTATGGTATTTACCTGCGAACAGGGAGAAAATGTCTATCTTGAAAATCTGAGCTACAATCCTGCATATCAAAAAGAATCCCCAGGCTTTCTTCTATACTGCAAAGTCATAGAAGAGCTGATAAAAAAAGGCAAAAAAGAATTCTTCTTAGGACGTCAATATCGCGATTACAAGCAGAAGTTCGATTCCCAGAATACAAACTGCTATGATGTGATTATGTTCCGTTCTCTACCTGTTTACTTGGCTTTTATCTGCAAAAAAATTGTAAAGAAGCTTTTGAGGAAATAAGAAATGCTCGGTATCAAAACAAAAATCAAAAGATGTATTGCTCATTGTATATCTGCAACATGGGCTTCACCCAAAAAGAAGACAATTGATGAACTTGCCTTCAACAAAAAATACAAGCTCTCTATTCCGACTTATGAAAAAAGCGGCCAGATTGTACATCCTGACATTTTAATTCAAGAAGGTACACCAAAGTATGTCCTTGCCTTTACTCCCTATCCCAACACAAATGATAAATTTGAAAACCCTTCAATCGCTGTTTCTGATAACGGGTTACATTTCCATGAAGAAAAAGAAAGTTTAAATCCGCTTGTGCCAGCTCCAGAAAAAGACCACAATGATGACCCTGATTTGACATTTCATAATGGTACTTACCAGATTCTTTATCTTGAAACTGTACGCCCTGATTATCAGAATCTTATGCTGCTTACAAGCAAAGACAGAAGCAACTGGAACAAAGAAGTTCTTCACCATGAAGCATTGAACGGAAAAAAAGACGGTTTTATGCTGTCACCCGCCCTTGTTTATTCAGAAAATGACTGTTTTTTGTTCGCAGTAAAGAAAGACCTCTCTTACGGCAATTCTCTTTTTGCAATAAAAGGAACAGGTTTAAAATCTCTCGATTTTGAGAATAAACTAAGACTAAACTTGAATGGCATTTCTGAAAAATATCAGCCCTGGCATGTAGATGTTTTCAAATGTGGCAAAGACGGCTATGTAATGCTTTTGTGTATGGTAACTCCATATTCCAATAAGAAAAAAGAATATACTCTTTTTGTTGGAACAAGCAAAAACCTCATTGACTGGAACTTCAAAAAAACACCAGTTCTTACAAATGCCTACCGTTCATCAGGCTTTGTAAAAGACGGAGTACTATACATTTACTTTTCAAGCAATGTTTATGCAGATGTATGGAAAACAGGGCTTTATAAAACGTCCTTGTAATCATACTTTATTCAGACTTTTTATCCATACTTCTTTATAATAGCAATTCTCATTCAAACAAAATTCTTGTCATTAATTAGAACAACAGGATTCAATTTGCAGTTAATTCCAGTTTTCTGTTATAATCAAAACCATGAATTTATTAATTATTCCATCTTGGTACGACACTCCTGATAATCCCATAAGAGGTATTTTCTTTAAGGAGCAGGCACAAGCAATCTCTGAATATTTTAAGAAAAAAAATATTGAAGCTACCGTAACAATTCTTGCTCTTCAACAATACAATATTCGCGAAAAACATTTGTACAATGGTATAAAAAAGATTACCATTACCGAAGAAAATTGTATCAAAACAATTCGAGCACGACTTTTTCATATCCCAAAACTTGAAGAGATAAATCTGCGCCGGGGGGCGGCTTATCTTAAAAAACTAATTTTGCAGACTGAAAAACAGCTGGGAATCAGTTTTGACCTCATTCACATTCATTCTGTTCAGTTTTCTGGTATCTGGTATGCCTTGAGCGGCTTGAAGATTCCCTATGTCATTACAGAACATTCCTCTGCATTTTTCAGAAACCGCATAGGCAAAACAGAAAAAAAATATCTGCCGCGAACTTTTAACAATGCAGAGTCTGTAATTGCTGTGGGTAAAGGGCTGGCAGAAAAAATACAGGTTTATTCGAAAAAAAAAGTCGAAGTTGTTTTTAACATCGTAAAAGATGTGCCTTTTGAGACCTTTGAGCATCTGAAGCGGGACGAGCGTTTTATATTCTTCTCGCTCGGATATGACATCAAGGTTAAGGGCTTTGATGTTCTTCTCAATGCTTTTGCTAAGTTTCTCAAAAATGAAAGAGCCGTACTGATTCTTGGAGGATTGACCGAAGAAAGCCAGAACGTACTGAAAAATCAGGCAGAATTGCTCGGAATAAAAGATAATGTGATTTTGAAAGGACGAATACCTCATGATGATGTCTATAAAATGATGAAGCAGAGTTCTTGTTTTGTTTTGCCCAGTCGCTTTGAGACATTCGGAATCGTGCTTGCAGAATCCATGTATGTGGGGCGTCCTGTAATTGCGTCAAGAACTGGAGGTCCTGATTCCTTTGTTACAGAAAAAACGGGTATTCTTGTAGAGCCTGGGAATGAAGAACAACTTGCTTGCGCTTTATCTAAAATGAAAGAAAATTATTCCTCATATAATCAAACTGAAATCAGACAGTATGCACTTGATACATTTTCCGCAGATATTATTTGTGGTAAATTATATAATATTTATAAGAAAATTTTAGATAGATAATTAAAGGAGCTCTAAAGCATTTTCCATTTGCAATCCTATTCTTTCTGCCTTAAGATTAAAGTATGTTACAGGTATTCACACAGGGAAACACTCTTCCGAACCGCAAAAAGCCTTATGTATTCAAAAGCCGCAATGCAGACACCATTGATGAAGAGCAAATTGTAAAAAGAATTGCAGGCGCAGGTACAACAATAACCGCAGCAGATGCAAAAGCTGTTCTTGCAGTACTCGAAAAAGTTTTCTGGGAGTTAATAAATTCTGGTTATGTTGTAAAACTCTTTATGGGAAGTTTTCGTGCTGGAGCTGCAGGAAGTGCCGACAGTGCTAATGAAATTTTTAAACCTAAAAAAGTAAAGTACAAGGGTGCCCCAGAAAGAGACCACAAACTTTCTCTTTTGTTTGAGTCTGACCGTAAAAAAGAGAAGGACTTGTGTAATACAGTAAAAATAGAAAGAATTAAAAATCATGGATTTTGCAATCCTTGCATTCATGATATTCAAAACTATGGGGATAAATCTCGGATTACGTTTGCTCAAAAAGATCTTGTACTTATATCCGGTGACTTTATAAAAATTGATCCAAAAGATTCAGAACAAGGAGTCTTCATTACAAGTAAAAGCTTAACAAAACGAGCTGCAGTATATCTGCATAATTCAAGATCAAAACTCGTCTTCCAGCTTCCACCGGAGCTTCCAGAGGGCACTTGTTCTGTTACTGTAAAAACAAACCGTGCAGGCGTACTCCATACTTCAAATGTTTATCAGATTATCATAGAAGGGTAAGAATTATATTTTTCTCAGTAATAAAAAGTAATTAGATGCGAAGAATTTTCTCTGAGTCTGTATCAAAACATCAGAACTCGCACCAGATTCAACTTAAACTTAGTGCAATTTCAGCTTAAATCTGCACCAAGTTCATCTTATACTCAGCGCATATACAAAATATTTTAGAATCACCTATGTAACAAGTTGTACTATGGCAATTGAAAGAATTTTGGAAAGCTGTTATTTACGATGAAAACGGTATCGCACTCCCATTTTCATCGCTGATTAAAAGTATAATATTGTTAATCCTTTTTTTCAATATATTATCCTATATCACTAACTTTCATAATATGTTATAATCATTGCATGAACATCACAGTAGCAGGAACAGGCTATGTAGGCCTTTCAATTTCAATTCTTCTGGCACAGCACAATGACGTTATTGCATGCGATATAATGCAGAACAAGGTTGATTTAATCAACTCTAAAAAATCCCCGATTGTTGATAAGGAAATTTCTGAATACCTTTCTTCCAAGTCGCTCAAGCTCAGCGCAACATGCGACACAGAAGTTGCATATAAAAACCCGGACTTCGTTGTAATCGCAACTCCTACAAATTACGATTCTGAGAAAAACTTTTTTGACACTTCTTCTATTGAAGCTGTTCTTTTGATTGTAGAAAAAAAGTGCCCGAATACCACAGTTGTAATTAAATCTACAATTCCGGTAGGCTACACAGAAGGTATCTGTAAGAAGTTCAAGATTAAAAATATTTTGTTCAGCCCGGAATTTTTGCGCGAAGGTCATGCCCTTTATGACAACCTCTACCCTAGCCGCATTGTCGTAAGTTACCCTAAAGACCGTCCGGAACTTTCTTCAAAAGCAAGTGAATTTGCTGAGCTTTTACATAAGGGAGCAATCAAAAAAGATGTTGAGATTTTAACTCCAAACTGCACAGAAGCCGAAGCTATCAAGCTTTTTGCAAATACTTACCTTGCACTGCGCGTTGCATACTTTAATGAACTGGACACTTATGCAGAAGTACGCGGATTAAACACAAAACAGATTATTCAGGGTATCAGCCTTGATCCACGAATCGGGGATTTTTACAACAACCCTTCGTTCGGTTACGGCGGCTACTGTCTTCCAAAGGACACAAAGCAGCTTTTGGCAAACTTTAATTCTGTTCCGCAGAACCTTATTCAGGCAATTGTTGACTCAAACCGCACACGAAAAGAATTTGTTGCTCGCCAGATTCTTGCAGCAAAACCAAAGACAGTCGGCATCTTCCGCCTTACAATGAAAGCAAACAGCGACAACTTCCGTCAGTCTTCAATACAAGACATAATGAAGATTCTTCGCGGCGAAGGCGTTGACGTTGTAATTTACGAACCTACCCTTACAGCAGATGAATTCGAGCGCTTCCATGTTGAACACAATCTTGCAGCTTTCAGAAAGAACTGCGATATCATTCTTGCAAACCGAATGTCACAAGACCTTGCAGACTGCAAAGAAAAAGTTTACACAAGGGATTTGTTTTCAAGAGATTAGTGACAGTTATCATCTTCTTCATGAAGCGGATGTTTCAAAAATCGAAGGGATAATTTGTGAGCGAATAAAGACAAGATAGTAACTCATTGACAACTTATAGCGATATAGCATTTTTTACATTCACCATGTTATAATGTTTTTAAGGGTAATAATTTGAACGAGGTCGATTTAATCGTTGGAAAATTAACAGAATATTTTTCTCATCATTCAGAAATATGCGGTGCACTTTTATTTGGATCTTTCGCAAAAGGAACTTACAATTCAATGAGCGATGTAGACATTGGAATAATGTACAATAACATAAAGGATTGTGAAGACTTTGATAAATGGCTTACAATGAAAAATGAACTGAATCTATTATTAAAAAAAGAAATAGATCTGGTTATTTTGAACAAAGCAGAAGGAATAATTCTATCCCAAATTTTAGGTGCTAATATAAAAATCAAAAATACATCCTCATTTTATGCAGATCTAGTCATGAAAAATATATACTTTCATGAAGATTTTTTACCAATCATCAGGATGAATCAAACCTATAAAATTAAGAAGGTACTGCATGGATAAAGATCTGATTCGAACTAAACTGGAAGCATTAACCAGATGTATTTCCAGAATAAAAGAAAAAACACCAGACTCATATGACGAACTAAAAAACAATTACGATGCACAGGATATTATTTCAGTTAATATTGAACGTGCCGTACAAAACTGCGTAGATATTGCAGGACATATGTGCTGCGATTACAACGAAACTCCATCTTCAATGGGTGAATGTTTTGTAATACTTGCTAATCACGATATTCTATCAGTAGAATTAGCTGAAAAGCTTTCCAAAGCTGTTGGTTTTAGAAACATTGCAGTTCATCAGTATCAGACAATAAACTGGAAAGTTGTTTATTCTATTTGCACAGCAGGAATAAAAGATTTAATTGACTTTGCCTTAACTGTAGAAAAAATGATTTAAAGAAAAATTATGCCGCTAAAAAAAATTTCTTTTATTACATCACACAACTGGAAATCAAATCGTCTCGGGGGCTTTCATAAATTTGCGGAAGCTGCATGTAACGCTGGAATTGAAGTTGTATTTTTCAGCTTTCCACGCCCCTACTATGCGTACTTTATGCAACAGGAGCTTTTCAATAAAAAATCAATAAAGGATTTACAAAAGGGAATTACTTACGAAGTGGGGAATTCAAAACTGCACAATGTAACGCTTTCAACAATGAAGCTTCCGAACAGTGCAAATAAAATTCTTTCTGATAAAATGATGAATACATTTGAGCGATTTTCTTTTTCTTTATTTAAAAAGTTTGCAAAAAAATGGTTTGACGGCACTGACGTTTTTGTTTTTGAAAGTTCTGACGGAATGATTTTTTTAGACAGATTAAAAAAAATGTATCCAGCGGCAAAAATGATTTACCGTCCAAGCGACCCGCTTATGTATGACGGAGCTTTGAGCCGATATGTAAAAAACGAAACATACATGATGCGGAAGGCTGATTTAAACATCATCGTAAATCAGGAAGGACTTGATTTATACAAACGCAAAATTCCTGATTTTGAAAGCACAATAAAATACACTCTCCTTTCTAACGGCGTAGACATCGAAAGCTATGAGAAGACCTATCCTGTGCCGAAGCTTTTGCAAAAAGAAAACACAGTGCTGTATGTCGGAGCCTGGGAAGTTGAATGGGATTTACTTTTTAAAGCGGCAGAAGAAGATAAAAAAATAAACTACATCGTAGTCTGCCCGAATTACCCGAGCGAAGAAATCCAAAGCAAAGTAAAATCATACAAAAATCTTTTCTATGTACCCGGCATTTCTCCAGAAGAAGTTCCTGCATGGATTACAAACTGCTGTGTCGTAATGGTTCCATATGTTACAGATTTTTACAAAAACCGACCGCTTGGAATTACTGCAAAATACTATCAGGCAATGGCAGCCCGCAAGCCGATTGTTGCATACTGCGACACACCAAAATTAAAGGATGCAGGTGCCGTTGTAACTTACACATACGATGAATTTATCTCCGCAGTTCATCAGGCAATTTTACAAAAAGAATGTTCATATTCCTTTGACTTATCTGAGCGAAAATGGGAAAATATCACTACTAAATTTCTGGAGCTTATTTCTCAATGAAAATAATTGACGAAAAACTTTTTAAGTTTCTTTTGGTAGGTGTAATAAACACAATCGTTGGAGCAGGAATTATGTTTCTGCTCTACAATTTTTTTGGCTGCTCTTATTGGATTTCCTCCATATTTAATTATGTTGCCGGTGGAATATGCAGTTATCTTCTAAATAAATTCTATACGTTTCAAAACAAAGAAAAAAGTTTTATTCAGATTTTAGAATTCATTTCTTTACTCGTAATAAGCTATTTAATAGCATACATCGGAGCAAAATTTTTAATATATAAAATACTTTCACAATACAGCACTAAGATTAGAGATAATATTGCAATGCTGACAGGAGAAGTATTATATACAATTGTTAACTATCTTGGACAAAGATTGGTAGTTTTCAAAATAAAACCAAATTCAAAAAACTCTAAAGAGGATTTACGATGAATAAAAGAAAAATTGACCTGCATGCAGATGATTTTGGAATTACAAAAAATTCAACAGACGATATAATCTCATTGATAAAAATAAATGCTTTAAATAGCATAAGTATATTGCCAAACATGACAGCTTTTGAATATGCACAAAATCAACTAATAGAAATACAAAAAACATTATCGGAAGAAAAGAAAATTAAAATATCGGTTCATTTAAATTTTATGGAAGGTCATTGTTGCGCAGATCCTCAATTGATTCCAGATTTAATAGACAGCAAAGGATATTTTAAAATAAGCTGGGGAAAACTTTTCATATGGAATTATATTCCATGGAAAAATTCAAAAATAAAAAAACAACTAAAAGAAGAAATTCTCGCACAAACAAAAAAATGTATTGATTCAGGTGTTTCAAATCCTTCAGTTCTAAGATTTGACAGTCATCAACACACACATATGATTCCAATCGTATACAAAGCGCTTTTTTCAGCAATAGATGATTTGCAAGCCGATAATTGCAAAATTGAATATATGAGAAATACACAAGATCCAATATTCCCATATTTAAAAAACATAAAACTATGGAAAACATATAGTCCAACAAATATTTTAAAATGCCTGATATTAAACTATTATTCTTTTTTCTTCAGACATAAAATGAAAAAGCTAAATATTATTCCATCATACCTTTTTGGTGTTTTTTTCAGTGGAAATATGGATTTCAGCAGGATATCAAAAATTCTTCCAAACTATGAAAGATTAATTCGAAACAAAGAAAGAACTATAGAACTTCTCTTTCATCCAGGCTCAGTCAAAGAAAATGAAATCACAGAAGAATTTGTAAAAAAAGGATTTGTTAATTTTCATCTAAGTAACGGACGAAAAATAGAATTTGATGCGTTAAAGAAACTAATTGAGCTAAACTAATTTTTTTCATATAATTATGGAATGACTACTATATCAATTATCGTTCCATGTTATAATGAAGAAGAAAATGTTGTACCTTTTCATCAGGCAATAGTCGAAGTATTTAATAAAATATCAGAAACTAATTTTGAATTAATTTTTATAAACGACGGATCAAAAGATAATACATTAGAAAAAATAAGAGAATTAAACAAAAAAGATAAAAGAGTAAAATGTGTTTCATTCGCAAGAAATTTTGGAAAAGAAGCAGCTCTTTTTGCCGGAATCAGAAATTCTAATGGAGACTGTGCAGTAATTCTTGATGCAGACCTTCAGCATCCACCTGTTGTTATTCTAGAAATGTACAAAAAATGGAAAGAAGGTTACGAAGTAATAGAAGGTGTAAAATCCGACAGAGGAAAAGAAGGACTTATTCATAAACTTTTTACAAAAATTTTTTATGGCATGATAAGCAAAGCTGTTGGAATGGATATGAAAAATTCCAGCGATTATAAGCTTTTGGATAGAAAAGTTTTGAATGAATTGGCAAAGTTAAAAGAAAGAAATACATTTTTCAGAGCTTTGTCATTTTGGGTTGGATTTAAAAAGGCCACAGTCTACTATGAAGTTGCAGATCGTATAAATGGGACATCAAAATGGTCAACAAAATCACTTATAAAATATGCAATCAATAATGTTATTTGTTTTAGTTATGCCCCACTTCACATTGTAACAACATTAGGAATTCTCTTCATACTCATTGCAGTAGGAATATGTATTGATGCCGTTATATCATATTTCAGAGGAATGGCTATAAGTGGATTTCCAACACTTGTAATTTTATTATTGGTTGGTTTTGGAGCAATCATGTTAAGTCTCGGTATTATAGGTGTCTATATTGCACAGATTTATGATGAAACAAAAGGTAGACCTCAATATATAATTGGTGAAAAAATAGACTGAAAAAAAATTAAATTTATAAAAACATATCTTGAGGAAAAATATAAAAATGAATAACAATGAAATTGAAACAATCGAAACCTCACAGAATACGATAGAAAACAAAAAAAATGGTTCAAATAGAAAAAAATTTTTTATACTTGTGTATATTTTAATTTTACTTTTTTTATCTGCAGGTTTCATTCCTTTCATTCAAGAATATGCGGTATCTTTTGTTGAAAAAATAAAACACGATGACATAAACGATACATTTTGGAAAAAACAAATGTCAGCATTTTCCACAATGGGAATAGCAATGTTTTCAGTTATTTTTTTTATAAATATTTCAAAAAAATGTAATTTAGTATATTCAGAAGCAATTACCGAATTTAAAAATTATTTAAAACATATATGGGAAAATAAAAAATATCTTTTTATACTTTTTGCCTTATATTTTTTTGGATATTTTACAATCGTTCGTGCTGACTTTTGGAATATAGCAATTGACGATTTACCACGACAAATGACAGGTTGCCGTGAATGGGTAAATTTTTATAGATATATATCAGAAATTGGATCTATTTTTATTCATACGTCGATGAATGTATTCGATATTGCACCGTTAACTCAATTTATTGCAATTGCATTTTTGAGTCTTGCATCTCTTACCGTAATAAAAATATTCAACAAAAAAATTACTTTTTTATCCTGCATAGCCAGTTTACCAATTGGATTATATCCATATATTTTATCAAATATTTCATATCGCTATGATTCACCATACATGGCATTTGCATTACTGGTAGAAATAATTCCGTTCTACTTTGTAGGAAAAAGAAATGCATTTATTGTACTTTCCGTTATCTGTAATTTCTTAATGTGCTTTTCTTATCAAGCTGCATCAGGAATATACATTTTCATGTCAGTTTTAGTTTTCTTAAATATTTATTTAAATGAAAAAAACAATGCAAAAAAATTATTACAC
>JAILEY010000042.1 GCA_024687165.1 Treponema sp. | reverse complement strand
CAGCGCGGTATGACAATCAGCGGGGCTGTAAACTTTATTGTCGCTCCAGATAAGGAAGAACAGAAACAGGTATTTATAAAAGATGCCTTAATGCTCAAACAAGCACTTTCACTTTGTTCTTCAATGGTAAAGGAACACATGCGTTTTGAAGCAGCCTTCTTTGAATCTGTCCGCGTGCTTGTAATGCGTATTATGTATAATCCTGGAAACAAAAAATTCTCACTCAAAGAAATAAACGACCGTATAAATGAACTTCTAAAACAGTCAGTAAAATCTGATGGTGTTATCAATCTCTTCTCCGATGTTGGCGAAAAAGTAAATCTCTTTGATCCAAACTTCCTTGAAAACATCTCAAAGATGAAAGAAAAGAACCTCGCCGTAGAAATGCTCAAGAAGTTGATTGATGAACAAGTAAAAGTTTACAAGCGCACAAACCTCGTAAAATCGGAATCCTTCAGCGAACTCATTCAGCAGACTTTGAACCGTTACCTGAACGGAATGCTTACAAATGAAGAAGTTATCCAGGAACTCTTGAAGCTCGCAAAAGAAATGCTTCATGCAAGTGAAGAAGGAAACAAACTCGGCCTCACAGATGAAGAACTTGCTTTCTACGATGCACTCACAAAACCAGAGGCCGTAAAAGATTTCTATTCAAACGAAGACCTTGTTGCTCTTACAAAAGAACTAACAGAAACTCTCCGCAAAAACAAAACAATCGACTGGCAGAAAAAAGAATCAGCTCGCGCAAAAATGCGAATGATTGTTAAGAAGCTTCTGAAGAAATACAAATATCCACCAGAAGGACAGGAAGATGCTTTGAAAACTGTAATCAGCCAGTGCGAACTCTGGACCGATTATGTTGCTGATTATGAAGAAAATCCAGTCGGTGCCCGTTTTGGCACAGCAGACAAAACCGTTCAGTATGAAATATCAAACGATTTTGGTCTTCTAAAAGTTGCGGAAAAGAATCCGAAATATGGGAAATAATCAAAATAAAAATGGAGACGCAAAACATCCCCTAAGCTCCTTATAGCTTGATTTGCTAACGCTCTCGACTGGCAGTGTAACCCAAAGTCCGCAATGACAAGCTGTAACGATGGATTTCGGCTTGTAAGTTTTTGGGTTGAAGTTTTGGAATAGTCTGAATTAAAATAATATTGAGGATAACCTTAAAGGATTTATATAAAGGTAATCGCGTGGTTGTTATAAAAAATTGACGCTGATTGATTTTGAAAAATGCCAAATCGCCAAATGAACTTTAGGGGATTTTGCATAAATTCGGCTAAAAAGGTATGGGGATTTTGCACATTTTTGCTTGAATTCCTATGGGGATTTTGTAAAAAACTTGAAGGAACTGCACTTTTTGCATAATTGGAGTTAAATTACATAAAGAGTGTAAAAATGAAAAAGATAATTATTTTTATTTCGATGTTCATGATGATTCTTGCCAGTTGTGCAGGGAAAAATAAGAAAGAGGATGTTTCAGTGAATTTTAAAATGGTTTCAATGGCAGAGGGAATTGAAATTGCAAAGAAAAATCCTGATGCAATTATTGTTGATGTTCGCCGTGAAGATGAATACAAAGCCGGCCACATACCAGGTGCAGTACTTCTCACAATGGAAACAATCACTGAAGAAACAGCTGCAAAAGTTTTGCCGGATAAAAACCAGATGATTTTGATTTACTGCAGGAGTGGAAGAAGAAGCAAGATTGCCGCTAAGAGTTTGCTTGATTTGGGATACACCAACCTCATTGAGTTCGGTGGGATTCTTGATTATAAAGGGAATTTGGAGAAATAAAAGAATTAATAAATTTCACTAGAGTTCATTCTACTAGAGTGCACTCTAGTAGAGTTAATTCTAGTAGATTACACTCTAGTAAAATTTTTAACGAAAAAAAAATTGTAATGACTTTTTTACAGGTCTAACTGTCATTCATTCCACTAAAACTTTATAACTTTTGGAGCGTCAGTAAAGCTTGAAATTGTTGCTTCTGCATTTTTGAAATACAGAACTTCTGTGTTGTCGTCATCTACAGAATACATCTTTTTTAAGTCAGGGTAGTGTTCAAGCATATCAGCCTTTGCTTCACGGCGGTCGTCACGAACAAGTTCTCCGCAAAGTCTAAGCCACTGTGAACCGTCAAAGCAGCACAATTCTACATGTGGATTTTTTTGAATCTGCTTGGAAACTGATTTGCTTTTTCCAGTCTGAATGTAAAGCTTGTCTTCAAAAATATTGATTGTACCGAACGGTCTGTTTCTTGGCTGTCCGTCTTCAACTGTTGCAAGATAATAAACTCCGCATTTTTTTATAAAATCAAAAACTTCTTTCATAGAATTCACCTCAAAATGATTATAACATATTTTTTATTTTTCGCTTAGGAAAAGTCCGGCGATTGTGATGGCAGCTCCGATTGCGCTGAGTAAAGTAATTTTTTCATCAAGTACAAAGAATGCAAAAATGATTGTTATGACCGGAATAAGATAAATGATGCAGCTGACTTTTACGGTTCTGCAATTTTACAGGCTTTGTTCCATGCAGCAAAACAAAATCCGCTTGCAATAATTCCAAGAAAGAGAAGGCAGATAATGTTTACCGGATTTGAAAATCGTGTTGTATTTTCAAAAATCTCATCAGGGTTTTCAAAAAACATAAGTGGAATCATCATCAGAACTGCAAAAAAGAAAATGCGTCTTGTTGCACAAAGCTGGTTGTAATTTTTTTTGTTTATGATTGAAATTACAACAGAATAAACTCCCCAGCAGACTGCAGAAACAAGTGCCAGTAAATCACCTTTTGGATTGAACTCTAAAGTTTTGTTTCCATTCAGACAGACAAGTGTTACTCCGCTGATTGAAATTACAAATCCGATTATGAACCATAACGAAAGATGTTTTTCCTTTAAAAAAATCTGACTGAAGATTGCTGTAAAAAGAGGACAGATGCTTACAATCACACTTACATTTGAAGCATTCGTATAATGGATTGCGATGTTTTCAAAAAGCTGATAAAGAATTACTCCTGAAAATCCTGCAAGTGCAAAAAGAATATTGTCTCGTGCAGCAATCTTTTCAAAACGTGGTCGCAGAATCCAGAGTCCTGCATATGCCGCTATAAATCTGTAAAAAAGAATTTCAAGCGGTGAAAAATCATGAAGCAGATATTTTGTACAGACAAAAGTGATTCCCCAGAAAAATACACAGGCTGAAGCCAGAAGATAACCGAAAACTTTTTTATCGCGAAAACTCATGAAAATGAATATAGCATAAAAATCATTTAATGATACCCCCTTTATTCTGCATCATACATTCGCTTATATGTAACTTGGCAAAAATCGTATTGTGCTCATAACTATGCGGATTTATTATACGGCTATGATGTTTTTAGAAGCGATTGTTTTAGGTCTTTCAACAGGAACTTACTGCACAATGAACTGTGCGCCTGTTTTAATTCCATTTTTGAGTGGTGCAGAAAAAGTCAGTTACAAAAGAAACTCTGGACTTATCGGTGCTTTTCTTGGTGGCCGGCTTGTAATGTACTTTATTCTTGGTGCTGTTTTTTCAGGCCTGGGATTTCTTGTAAATGAGTTTATAGATCCAGTGTTTGTAAGAAGACTTTCTGTGTACGCATATTTTTTCTGTGGTCTTGCTCTGCTGATTAATTCTCTTGGTGTGAGATATCCGTGGAAGAGCGAAAATGGCTGCGGCTGCAGAATAAAGAAATTCCATCGTGTAGGGAATGACTGGGTGACTGCAGTTTTGTGTGGGCTTGCGGTTGGGCTTCATGTGTGTCCTCCGTTGTGGTCTGCAATTTTGCGCTCTGTTTTTGGCGGACATGGTCTTGTGGGATTTTTATATTTTATCTTTTTTTATATTGGTACTTTGCCGTTTTTTATTCCGCTTTTTGGAATTCCTTTTATCGTAAAAAGAGCACTTGTAATAAAACGAATTTCACGAGTTACTCAATTTTGTGTAAGCATATATTTTTTATTTTTCCTGGGTTTGATTCCAATAATTTTTAAATAAGAAATGTGCTGCTAACGCGGAGTTTTTAGGAGATAAAAATGATTTCAAGTTTGATTTTATCAGTCATGATGGCATTCATAGTTTTTTTCTTTGTTATTCTGATGAATAATTTTGTTCCTGCTACATTTTTGTATGCGGTGTTCCTTATGTTTCTTTTTGTGCGCATGACTTTTGCTGAAAATAAAAAAGCAGGAAGTGGAGTGATTTACAGAAGAATCTTTCAGACAGTTTTCGCTGTAGGTTTTTGCATTGCGTTTATTTCTGATTTATATGGAGAACGCGGCAGTATGGCAATTACAAATCAGGCAATGAGTAATGCAGAGCTTCCGTTTTGTCATATTGCAATTCCTCAGGTTTTAACTCCGCTGCTTGTTATAAAAAAATTAATTTTCCCTGCAAGAATTTCAGGCCATTATGCTTCTGCTGCAAGTATGTTTTTAATCTGGCTTGTATGTACTTTAACTGTAGGTCGCGGGTGGTGTAGCTGGATTTGTTTTTACGGTGGCTGGGAAGAAGAATTTTCTCATGTTTCAAAAAAGCCGCGGTTAAAGCTTCTTCCAAAGAACAAAGAGCTTCGTGAATTTCATTTTGGATTTTTCTTTTTTATAATTCTTGCATCTCTTTGTCAGCTTGCATGTATTTATTGTGAATGGTTTTGTCCTTTTAAACTTGTAACAGAATTCAGTCCTGTAAATTCTATTCCAACTCTGATTGCAACCGTAATGTTTATAGGACTCTTTCTTGGACTTGTTGTTGTTCTTCCGATTCTTACAAAGAAAAGAACTCAGTGCAGCACTCTTTGTCCTTTCGGTGCGTTTGCTTCCTTAACAGACCGATTCAGTATTTTTCAGATTAAGATTGATGTAGAAAAATGTATTGGATGTTTGAAGTGTGCATCAAAGTGTCCGTTTAGTGCTATCGATATTACAACAATTCAAAATAAAAAAGGTCATCCTGAAATCACCTGTGCAAAATGCGGCGAGTGTATTTCTGCATGTCCTAACAAGGCAATTTCTTATGAGTTTAGGTTCAACAAAAAAATGTCATGCAGTTGCGGCAGTAACTCAAATATAGCAGGTAGTGCAGTCTCTCGTGTAATTCAGCAGCTTCTGCATCCGGCAAATCTTTTCCGCTTTGCAGCTTTTTCTTTTGCGGTAATTATGTCTTCAGATTTTATGGTTAAATCTTTGAATCTTATCGCAGGGGCTTTTGGAGGTGCAAAATGAATTTTACAGTTATAAAAAAAATAAGATACAACCTTAAAATATTAAGAATTGCATTTGTTTGTTTTTTTGGTATCAGTTTGTTTTTTATTTTTTCTTCTTTGCCTCAAAAGTTTATTGGAAAATTTATTTCTGTAGATCCAAGTTACACTGGAGGACTTGTGTGTGCAGATTTTATAGATGACTTCGGTGATGACAAGGGAGCTGGTGGTGCACAGGAAATCTGCTATCCGTTGAATAAAAAATTTGAAAAAGGTTCACTTGATCTTTTGCGTTATACAGTTCATCAGCCTGTAACAAATGCGCGGTGGCAGCAGTCCGCAGAATACTGGCAGCTTTCTCTTGAATATAAAAGTGCTCCTGCAATTGTCCGCAATATCATGATTTATATTGATGCTGATAATATTGCAGGTGGCAGTACAAATACTCTTTTTGATTTAGCAGAAAATGTTTCATTTGATGAAAATCATCCATGGAATTTTGCAGTGTGGATTTGCGGAGGTGAAGGAAAACTTTATGACAGCACAGGAGCTTTTATCTGCAATACAGAATATTACTGTTTGAATAATGAGACTAAGATTAACATTCGCATTCCCCTTCGTGACAAAAGGGTGCAGAAAATTCTTGGAGCAAAAAAAACATATCATTATGTTTTAACCGGCGCATATTCTCAGTTTGATTGCGGCGGATTTATGAGAGTAGAAAAAAAAGCTGCACTATCTCACGGTGGAATGAAAGATTCAAAAAATTATAATTCTCTTGTTCCTCCAGTTTATGATATTGCCGGTGAAAATAAATCTCTTGGTTCCTGGAATACGGATACTTTTGAAAAAGCAGTGCTTGTCCCGATTGAAGTTAAAATGGTTGCTGTAAAAAATTCAAAAGATGAAAAAGAAAAAAATGAAGCTTATGTAAAATATGTAAAAAAACTTTATGAAGAAAATTTCAATTCTCAAAATCAGCAGAATAAAACTACAGATGAAAATCTTGCTTTTTATAAAGAGAAGATTTCTGCTAATCCAGAGGATTTTGTAAGTCTTGCGTATTATGGTTCATATCTTGCTGTGAAGGGTGGAGAGTCTTTTGTAATAAAAGCAGTTGCTCTTGTAAATGAAGCTTACACTTATCTTGATAAAGCAGCGAAAATGGCAGAAGGTAAAGATGGTGAAATTGAAGTGCTGATGAACAGAGCCAGTGTAAGTGCTTCAGTTCCAGATGCTGTTTTTGGAAAAGCTTGTAGTGGTGCTGAAGATTTTATGAAAGTTGTTTCTCTTACTGAAAATAAAATTCTAAAAGCTTACTGTTACGTTATGGCTTATGAGTGTTACATGAAATGCGGAAAAGAAACTCAGTCAATTCTTGCGTTGCATGAAGCAAAAAAGATGTTACAATTAGATTGAGGAAAATAATGAAAGTAACAATTCTTGAAAAGAAGCCTGATGAAGAAGATGAGTTAATTGTTAAGTGTGATTATCTTGATGAAAATCTGACAAAGCTTATCAATCAGTTTAAAACAGGTAAAGGCAAAATGAATTTTTACAAGGATTCAAAAATCGTTTTTGTTGAGCCTGAAGAAGTTTTATATTTTGAATCAGTTGATGATATAGTTTTTGCTTATACAAAAGATTGCGTCTATGAAACAAAGTTGAAGCTTTATCAGCTGGAAGAAGAATTGCCTTCATCAGTTTTTTTTCGTGCAAATAAATCTGTGATTGTGAATCTTGATAAAATTAGTAGTCTTGTTCCGATTTTTGGAGGCCGATTTGAAGCGACTCTTGAAAACGGATATAAGGTTGTGATTTCAAGAAATTATCTGAACACATTAAAGGAGATTTTAGGATTATGAAAAATGAAAATAAAGACTCAATGATTTCTGTAATGATAAATATCTGCACAAGAGTTGTAACTTTGATTTTTATTATGATTACAATTTTCAGAAAATGCTTTAATTCTTCCGGTGATTTATCTTTGAATGTAAACGATATCCTGGGCGTTCTGTTTATTGGAATTGTTTCTGCTCTTGCTTATGGAATTTTTCTTATCAAAAAAAATATGTCTAAAATGCAGTTCATCCTTTGCGAAATTTTTTACTTCCTGATTTTGAATACAGTACTTTTCCTTATCGGCTTGAATCTCGGCTGGTTCAAAAAAGAATTTTCTTCGCTTGCAGTCATGGAGATAATGTTTATTTTGATTTTTATAATTGTAACTGTTCTTGTTTATCTTCTTGATTTTAATGAAGCCAAAAAGATCAATGAAAAACTTCAGGCCAGAAAGAAGGGAGTGTAAGAATTTACAGCTGAAAAAAGTAAAAAAAAGCTGCCCATTTTGGACAGCCTTTTTTTGAAATTTTTTAATTACTGTTTTGTCCAGTGACATCCTTGTGAATCTGTTGCAGTGTTTCCTGTTATAGTCAGGTAAATATCATTCATTCCGTAAATTATTGTAATAGTACCGTCGCTGTTTGGATCTCCGTAGCAAGTTCCAGTCCCTGTCTCACTTCCTGAAATAGATACAGTGTTGTCGTTATTGATTGTAACTGTACATCCAGCAAGAGATCCAGAGGTACATGTCCAAACAACTTGAGAGTTGCTGTTGTCATTACCATTACCATCTGAACATCCAATGAATGCACAAGCCATAATAATTGCTGTCAGCAATGCAAAAAGTTTTGAAATTTTTCTCATAAAA
>JAILEY010000041.1 GCA_024687165.1 Treponema sp. | reverse complement strand
GATTTGAGTATAAGCCTCGCTGGCATCAGTCTGCTCACGGCTTGGAGATTTTAATTCAAAAAGACAGACAGGAAGTCCGTTTAAGAAAAGAAGAATGTCCGGTCGCTTGTTTGAGTTTTCTATAAAGGTCCACTGATTTGCTACAATGTAAGAGTTTTTGTCGCCAGGCTTTCCGGCATTTTCAAAATCAGCAATGTAGATGATGTCAGATTTAGTTTCGCCATTTGCGGAAAAGCTTACTTCAATGCCGTTCTGCAGATAGTCCATAAAAAGGGCATTTTTCTTTTTAAGTTCAGCATTTTCAAAATGTCGGAGTTTAAGAAGAGCCTCGTCAATCGCAGCAGGCGCAGCCTTTGGATTCAGTCTGCGGATAGAATCTTCAAGAACAGAATCATACAACGGAGAATGCCAGTCGCGTTCAACATCAGGCCCGTAAACATGCTCCCACCCCATATTCTGGAACAACTCAATCAGAGCATTTTCATAGGCTTCTTCGTTGTAATCGGACATAAACTATTCTCCTTATTCTTCTATCAGCCATTCAATTATATTCTTGTGAATAATACCATCACGCGAAAAATCAAACTTGTCCATAGAAAGAATGTACTTAGGATAGTTATCTTTTACGCTTGAATATGCACCAAATTCACGCTGAACAGTTTCATCAGTGGCAAGAAGGTAACAGACTTGAAAATATAATTTTTCATCGCCTTTTTGTGCTATAAAATCAATCTCTGCATTTTTTAAGATACCGATTTTTATTTCATAACCACGGCATAATAATTCATTGTACACTATGTTTTCTAAACTTGCACCAATATCAAGCTTTGCTGAATGAATGCGACTAAAACTTACATCTGCAAGGTAATATTTTTCCAAAGTTGAAAGAGATTTTTTCCCCTGAATGTCATAGCGAGGAGCTTTGTTCAGAACACATGAATTAACTATGAAAGAAAGATAATTGTACAAAGATTCCTTTGGGCAATCGCGTCCCTGTGATTTTAAATAATTCACGATATTAGTGCCCGAAAAAAGCTGCGACATATTTACAGAAAGATATTCAAAAATCCTGTTCAGTAAATCGATATTCTGAATCTTGTAGCGCGAGATAATATCTTTCAGCACGATTGAATTGTATAAATCTGATAAAAACACCCTAAGCTCTTCATCAGTTTTCATGGCAAAACGTTGAGGCATTCCGCCCCATTTTACATAATCCATAAATGCGTTTTCATCAGCAGATTTTATGTTCTGAATTTCAAGGCATTCCTTGAAACTGAAAGGCATAATTCTAAATGAAACATAACGCCCCGAAAGAAGCGTAGCAAGTTCTCCAGACAACAATTTTGCATTTGAACCTGTAATAAAAATGCTTGTGTTCAAAAGCCTGAATGAGTTGATTGCTTTTTCAAAGTTCGCAACATTCTGAATCTCGTCAAAGAAAAGATAATACTTCTTGTCATCGGCTACAAGATTTTTTACATGGGCATAAAGTTCTGTTTCATTGGTTAAGGCTGCAAACTGCAAATCTTCAAAATTGATGTAGATTTTGTGGCTGGCATCAGCTTGAATTTCATCATAAATCTGCCTGAGAACGACAGACTTTCCACAGCGGCGAATCCCGATAATTACTTTTATAAGTTCGCTTTCATAAAAAGGACGGATTTTTCTAAGCCAATTTTCTCGCTTTACCATACGCATATAATAGACTAGAATGAAAAATAATGCAACTTGTACGGTTGAAACGAACTAAAATTGATTTTTCGTAATTTGGTTCGATGCATCGAAAGGAATTATTTTAGGACTTTTTTCGGTATGGAAAAAGTTTTCCCCTCGCTACCCCTTCAGCTCATCTCAGACGCCGCCTTGCGATGTTTGCAAAGCAAACTCGATTACAATGCCTGCTTATTTATACTATTTTATAAACAAATCCAAATACTCTGTAAAAGCAAAAGCCCGGTTTCTTTGCTTATTTGAAACTTCCTGTAAAAGTCCGTTATCAACAAAAAGCTTAACAAGCTCACCGGCGGATTTCGGAGATAAGTTAGTGATAGTCTGAACTCCTTTTATTGATACCATAGGTTTGGAGAATAATGCTTCTAATAATTCATGTGCAGATTCAGCTCTACGACCAAAAGAAAGGGTTTTATTCTCTGACTTTGCCTTAATCTGCATTATTTTTTGAAGTGTCGTTGTTCCTTCTTCAGCAGTTTCAATAATTCCAACAAGAAAGAATTTTATCCATTGATTCAAATCATTTTTTTCACGAGTAATAGTTAATTTATCATAATAAAGGGATCTGTTTTTCTCAAAAAAAGCAGACAAATACAATAAAGGTTTATACAAAATACCTTTGGAAACAAGGAACAATGTAATCAGCAAACGCCCCATTCGTCCATTTCCGTCCAAGAAAGGGTGAATGGTTTCAAATTGATAATGAGCTATGGCAATCTTTATAAGATTTGGAACATTAATGTCATCATTATTCAAAAACTTTTCAAAGTCCGATAATAAATCAGAAAGTTTCTCTGCTGCAGGTGGAACAAAAACCGCATCCACAATAGACGCACCACCAATCCAGTTTTGAGAAATTCTGAATTCTCCAGGCGTTTTTCTTTCTCCTCGACCACTTGAAAGTAAGATTCTGTGAGTATCTCTAATCAAACGGCATGAAAGAGGTAAAGTTTTTAATTCTTCTATAGCCGAGTTTATAGCTTTTACATAATTGTTTACTTCTAACCAGTCATCCCTCTTTTCTGGTTCAGAAGGCTGTTCTTCTTCAAGTGCTTCTTCGATATTTGTTCTTGTACCTTCAATGCGGCTGGAAACAACAGCCTCTTTTAGAACGTGCATGCTAATAAAGATATCAATATCAGGAACAAATCTGGAAAAAGA
>JAILEY010000018.1 GCA_024687165.1 Treponema sp. | reverse complement strand
GCGTACTCTCTTTGCTGAATCTTCTGAAAGGATTCCAGCAGCACGAAGGTGCATCTTTCTTTTTGGCGATCTCTTTGTCAAAATATGACGAAGATTCATTTTCTTGTACTTGATTTTTCCAGTACCTGTTAAAGAAAAGCGCTTTGAAGCTGATTTCTTTGTCTTCATCTTAGGCATAGTTTTTACCTCTTTTTAGTTTGCTGATTATTTGTCTTCAGATTCAGCTGCATCTGCTTCAGCCTGTGCAGAAGCGGAAACCGGCTTTTGTTTTGCCTTGCTTACTTTTGAACCTAATGTCATTGACATGAAACGACCTTCCATTGCAGGGGCCTTTTCAATGGCATAAGAACCTTCAGTAAGTCTTTTTTCTACTTCCTTAAGGACATCGAATCCCAATTCAGTGTGTGCAAGTTCACGTCCGCGGAAACGGATAGTTACTTTTACCTTGTCACCTGCATTAAGGAATTCCTGAACATGCTTTGCCTTTGTATCAAGGTCGCCTGAGCCGATTTTTGGCTGCATGCGAATTTCCTTGAGCTTAAGTACTTTCTGGTTCTTCTTGGAGTCACGGAGTTTTTTCTCCTGTTCGAACTTGTACTTTCCAAAGTTCAAGATTTTGCATACCGGTGGGTTTGCATTTGGCGAAACTTCCACGAGGTCAAGGTCTCGCTCCTTTGCCATTCTGAGGGCTTCGATTGTTGGGACGATACCCTTCTGTTCACCTTCATCGTCAATGAGTCTGACCTCACGCACGCGTATCTGTTCATTTACGCGCATACCTTTATTGTCTGCCAATGATCCTCCTAGAGTATGCATAATACTCGTATAGCATAAATCAGAGTTTATCAAAATAATAGAATACTGTCTAGTGAAAAAAACGTATATTGAAGAAAATAAATCTTATCTGTTTGTTTTTACTGCATACATAAATATACCGCACGCTGTTGAAATTACAGATAAAATTATCAGAAGAATTGTATTTACATTAAAATACCAGATTGCCTGAATAAAAGGCGGCATGAAAAGTGCAAGAAGTGAAGCTGCAGATCCTATAGATATCAATGTTCTTCTGTTTTCAATTACACCTTTTTTTATAGTCAGAATTGAGTAGTTAATGATTATTATCATAGATAAAAACAGAAGTGGATTTATAAGCATCATGAAAAATGATTTTTTCTCTCCGGTTCTGAGTGTTAAAAATGGAAGGAATACTGAGTAGAATGTAAGTAATACTACTGTAAAAACTTCATTTTTGTATTCAAAATCGTCTTTTAAAAGGAAGAATATCAACGCACCGAAAAAAATTACAGGTGTTGCAGTGTATCTGAACAGATAGAGTGTGTGCAATATTACGCTTGCCCTGATATTATGAACATCTGAAACAAACAGAAATTTTATGAAAGTAAAAATAATCGAGATTGTAAGCGCTGCGATGAAAGGAAATATGAACTTTCTTGAGCTGTATTTGCGGTTCGAAAAAATGTAGAAAATCAAAATTGATGGAATTGCAAGAAATAAAAATGAATACATAATCTTCCTACTAAAAAAACAATAGAGTATTTTTTAATATTTTTCAAGTAACCTTTTATTTTTTGAATTGTTGACAATACAGTACAATGATATTAAATTTGTTCAATAATCAATAATTAAAGATTGTTGAAAAAAGGAGAAAAAATTGAAAAAATCGTTATTAGCTGTTGCAGCATGTGCTGCTTTTTTTGTTTCATGTAAGACTACTGAAGTTTCCGGATCAGGATTGAAGAGTGAAAAGGCTACTGTTGCAGTTGCAAAGACTACTCTTGTTGACTATCAGGGTGCTGTTCTTGGTGCTGAAATTCCAAACTGGGTTGTTCAGGTTGCACAGGGACAGTATTCTCAGACTGCCTTGAAGAAGGAAATGCCAAATCTTGATAAGAAAAAGGTTTTTGTTGCAATCGGCCGTGGAGATAATCTTGACTTTGTAAAGCAGTGGACTGACCTTGTTGATATTGAAGTTGAAGTTGGAGACGCAATGCAGCGTATTGTCGGAAAGCGTGTAGAGGCTTCAATGAAGGGTTCTTCAACAGCTTCAGGTGATAATTACGATTCTACAGAAATGGAAAAGAATATTGCAATGTATAAAAAGGCTGTTTCTGCAGTTGAACTCAATGGACTTGAAAAAGTTGCAGGATACTGGGTTCTTGTTCAGCGTGATTATGCAAATGAGTCAAGAAGATTCTATGAATATTATTCAGTATGGGGAATTGACGAAAAGAAATATGAAAAACAGCTTGCTGCTGCAATGTCAAATGTAAAGGATAATACTTCAGAAGGACAGATTCTTAAGGCTGCAATCATCAAAGATCTTACTGGTATAACTGTAGCTTCAAATTCTGATGCTGTAGAAGAAGAAGCTCTTGCATCTTTTGAGTAATCTGTAAACCGAACATGGAGTTTTGTAGAATGAAAAAGTCTTTATCTGTGTTTGCAGTTCTTTTTGTATTTGCTTTTGTTTTCAGTTCCTGCGGATCAACTTCTGTTGAAAGAATTGGTGCAGAAGAAAATATTGATCTTGACGGATACTGGAATGAATCTGATGTTGCCATTGTCTGTAACAGTCTCATAGAAGAATGTTCAAAATCTTCAGCAGTTGCAGGCTTTACAAAAAAGAATAAAAGAGTGCCTGTTGCCATCATTGGAAAAATTAGAAATGAAAGCAGTGAGCATATTGATACTTCTATAATAGAAAAAAAGTTTCAGAATGCGATTGTAAATTCCGGTGCAATGGAATTTGTTTCTAATAGTTCAGAAAGACAGTATCTTCGTGAAGAAAAGGCTGACCAGGCTGAACATGCAACTATGGAAACTGCAAAGGAACTTGACAGTGAAACAGGTGCAGATTATATGCTTCTTGGATCTGTAAAATCTATAGTTCAGGTTTCGGCTAATAAGAATATCAGAACTTACTATGTTTATGTTGAATTGCATGATATAAAGACAAACAAGATTTTGTGGATGTCTGAAAACAGTTCAATCAGAAAGGTTGTATCGAATCCAAAGTATAAATTTTAATGAAGTATAAAATTCTTGTAGCAGCTCTTGGTATTATATCAGGGGCTGCAGTTTTTACAGGATGCGCAACTTCAGGTGGCATAGATACACAGATAGATGTTGCAATGGTCCAGCATTATGAGAAGGAATATTCATATTCTGCGGCTACTTTCAACAGAACTGATATTCTCATGGAACAGGTCAGAACAAAGAGTATTTCTCAGGCAGCTGGTGCTACGATTTTAAATGAAAATATCACTGAATACAATGGCAATATTTATGAATATCTTCTTATCAATGCCTTTAACAGCTTGAATTATTACAATCTGGGAAATCTTGAAGAAGCTCTTGTAGAAATTAGAAAAATTGAAAATAAGCAGAAACTCTATGTAAACCTGTATGGGGATCTGGTGCTTTCAAAAGATGAGGAAGATTATTCTGCTCTTGAAAATGCTGGTTCTTATATGAGCCTTGATATGGGGCAGATTTATGAAAGTTTTCCTCGTGAACCTAAAGAATCAGATATCTATAGGGATTCTGCGTTTGCACATTATCTTGCAGCACTGATGTATCTTCAGTATGGCGGAGGAAGCCCTGAACTTCATTCCAAGCAGTATAAGGCGCTGTGGTCGCAGAGTAATCAGGCATCACTTGATGATGATCTTTCAATTCCAAAAGGATACGGAAGACTTGATTTTATAGCACTTGGTGGCAGAATTATCTGTCGTCATGAGAAAGAGCTTTATTTTCCGGATTATGATGGAGACGGCATCGGTGATTTTATTCCTTCACTGAGGATTGATGGAGTCACGATTCCAGCTTTCAGGTTAAAATATGTGTATCCTGCAATTTTTGAGGACGCTGAAGGTCATGTTGCATTTCCCGGTACAAGGATTTCAAAAATTCATGTTGTGCTGTCAGACGGAAGAGAAACAAATCTTGAGCTTGTAGAGAATCTTGATCTTGCCGTTCAGAAAGATGTTGCATCAAAGGCAAAAAAAGCTTTTGTTCGCAGTTTGTTTAGAAGTACACTCAAGAAGGCTTCTGCTGTCAGTGCAGCCGCTGTTGGAATTTCATCAACTCCTGCTGATTTCCGCTTCCTTGCTGAATTAGCAGCAATTGCATCCCTTGAAGCTGTAGATCTTGCAGAAACTGCTGATGTAAGACAGGCAAAGAATTTTCCTTCTGTAATTTATGGCGGAGGATTTACATTGGAAAGCGGATTGTATTCTGGAAAAATTGAGTATTTTGATAAAAATGGAAAATGCCTCTGTTGTGAAGATTTTAAAGATATTCAGGTTAAGGAAGGAATTCCTGTTATAGTGGAGAGTGTATGTTTGGATTAAAAAAATGTTTTGCTGTAGTGCTTCTGATATCAACTGCATCTTTTTGTTTTTCTGCTTCTTCTCATAAAGAGCAGACTGTTGTTTCAAAAAGTGTTCCTGAATGGGTTGATTCTCCATATACCTGGCTTCAAAAGCATTCTGAATTGAAAAATACTGATTATTTTCTTGCTGTCGGTTCTGGTTCAACTTTGGATGCAGCTCAGGTAAATGCAGTTTCTCAACTTGCTTCGATTTTCGGGCAGAATGTTGAATCAACAACTGTATCAACAAGAAAAATGGAACAGATTGTTGAAAATGATATTTCGCTTTGGGCAGACAGCTCAAGTCTTGGACAGGAAACTTCACGTACGGTAGCAATGAATTCACTTGTATGTGTTGAAATTGCAGAAATGTACAAGGATACTTCCGGAAGATTTCATGCTCTTGCAGTTATGGATAAACAGCTGGCACTGAAAAATTATTTAAGCTACATTTCAAAAAATGAAGAACATATTAAAAAGCTTCTTGGCGCTGTCAAAAAAAAGTCATCATATTCAATTGAAGATTTTGCGCGAACAAAAGTTTCCCTTGATTATGCATTTGCCAATGAGCGCTATCTGAATATAGTTTCTGTCATTAATTTTGAAACTGCAGAAAAGACTGCAAAGTCCTGCACAAAAATTCCAGATATAAAATCTTTGAAGTTAAAAGTTGCACAAAGCATTCCTGTTTCTGTAAAAGTTGAAAAAGATATTGATAAAGACGTTTATAATATTGTTGCTGAATTTTTTACGTCACAGGGATTCAGAGTTGTTTCTGGAAATGAAAGATATGCTTTTGAATCAAACATTTCTTTTGAAGAAAATGTGACGAGGGACAAATCTTCTGTTCAATGTAAATATTTTTTTAAGGGAATGCTTTCGGATTGTAATAAAAATCAAGTTCTTTTTGCAACTTCGCTGAATGGTCGTCAGAGCAGTATTTCTTATGAGGAAGCTTATAAAAAAGCCTTAAAAGCACTTTCTTCTGGAATGAATGGTGATGTGCGTACTGATTTTTATTCTTTTTTAGACTCATTGGCCGCTGATTGATTAATTCAATTTTTATTTTACAAATTATTTATAAAAATATTATTTAAAAATTTAAGATAAAATTATGATTTATACAGAATTAGATTTACTTGATGTTTTTTCAAAGAATTTAAAGATTCAGCGATTAAAAAAGCATTATTCACAGGAAAAACTTGCTGATCTTACCAACACTACCGTAGTTACAATTTCAAATTATGAAAGAGGTGAGTCATGGCCTTCAAGCAGAAGTCTTGCAGCAATTATAGACGTCCTCAAAATTTCACCTTATGAGCTTTTTATCGACACTGATCAGGAAATTGCTAAAATTAAAATGGAGTTTAAGGAGCAGTTCTTGAAAATTGTAGATTCCATGGATGAACATGTTGAATATGGTTCCAAGCGTAATTTAAGAAAGCGGGCTAAAAAGATTCAGAAAAAATAAGATTTTTTGTTTGCAAAGGAGTTTTAATTTGTGAATAAAAAAGACTGAATCCATTTTCTGAATTCAGTCTCTAAGTGGAGGTGGGGGGAGTTGAACCCCCGTCCATGCAGGCAAACCAGGCATCTCTACAGGTTTATTGAAGCGAGGTATTTGTCGGGAAAAGGTAGCGGCTTCAAAGGCGTCTTTTCCTTATCCTGGTAAAAGTCCCATACAGCACCCAAGATTACCGTACAGCAAGTCCCTGTTTGTAATAGAACATCCCGACATTAGGAACAGCATCCCGGGAGTTCCAGCTCATACACTGCGATTAAGCAGCAAGAGCAAACTGTTCGTCTGAAGAATATTCTTCTTCTCTACGCTTTGCAGTTATTTGTTTGTCAGTTCAAGGCACCTTCACGCCTACCTGCAACACAAGATTTCTCCTGCTTGTCGAAACCAGAACACCCCCGATTAGGCTCTGGTAAGAATATCAAAGCCTGTGGGTTTCCAGTAATTAATTGGCCTGTTAATTATTCTCCGTCTACAGTAACACCATGGCGTTTCTGCTGGAATCTCTTGAGCATTGCAACACCATTTTTCTTGTCATTGTATACGAATCCGCCGTTCCAGTATTCAAGAGCTGCGAACAATGCGTTACCACCGTCCTGTTCATCAGATCTTTTTGTACGGAATGATACGTAGTTTGAAAGTTCTTCAAAGTTTGAATTGTGGAGACAGTCAAGACGTTTTCTGTTGAATTCATTCCACTTTTCAAGATCCTTGAATCCTTCTCCTTCATCTTCAACGATAATATGAGCGTGAGTAGCACTGAAAGAGTACCATATATGAACCTGTTTGTTTAAATCACAGTTATTACCATGTTTTACTGCATTTTTAATTACTTCACTGATCTGCTGCTCAAGGAGGTTAATCTCTTTAATTTCAAGAGGTGCAGACTGAACGATTAAAAGTGTGAAGTAGCGAATCTGTCTGAAGTTTGAAGGAAATGCCTTGTAAAGCATGTTTGTCTTGTCGAACAATGGGTCGTTTCCGTCAGAGCGAAGTTCTTTGAATTCTTCCATAGTGCTGTATCTCCTGTAATTATTCGTTAATCATAAGTAATGCTTCTTCCACGCTGTTTGCGATAGGGAAGTAGCCCATGAGTTTTGTAAGTTCAATAACCTTCTTTACAGAACCATGTACATTTGAGATATAAAGTTTCAAGTTCATCTTCTTGATTGTTGAACAAATATAAATCAAAGCACCGATTCCAGACGAGTCAATATAATCTACCTGCTCAAGGTTGATAACGAAAGACTTAACATTTTTTTCAAGCATTTTCATTACGAGTTCCTTGAGTTTGTAGGAATTGTACAAGTCCATTTCTCCATTTACGTCGATAATGTAGACTTCTCCATTTTTTCTTATTTTAAGTTCCATAAGTATTACTCCTTATTGCCCAATGTATACTCAAAATTTTATTAACAGCAATGACTGGTCATCGTGTTGACTGCTATTGCCTAAGAACGATTTTACATCTGCCTTAATCTTGTTTACAATGTCCTTACTTGAAGCTTTTGCATTGTTTACGACGATATCCAGCATTTTCTGTTTTGGATACTGATTTCCAGCTTCGTTGAGTGATTCAACGAGACCATCAGAGTATATTAATAGGATATCACCAGATTCAATATTCTGCAAGATATCTTTATATTTTGATTCTTTATCAACACCGATCGGTTCACTTGCTTCAGTCATCAGCTTGATTGTGTTGCTTGCTGCGTTGTAATAGTAAACCGGAGTTGTTCCACCAGAAGCAATTTCTGCTTTTTTTGTTGTCGGGTCATAATTTATGAGTGCACAAGATGCGAAGTGGTCTGTACTAAAGCTTTCTCCTGCGATTCCGTGGTTTACCCATTCAAGAATTGTTCCTGCTGATTTTTTTGTATTTACAACAAGATGGAGGTTTGCTCTTATCATTGCCATAACGATGATACTGTTGATGCTTTTACCTGCAACATCGCTCATAACAAATGAGATTCTGTCCTTTCTTGATGGAATTACATCGTAATAGTCACCGCAGACACCTTCTACAGGCTGCCAGATTGATGCCATCTGCATTCCAGGAAGATTAGGGAGTTTTGCCGGATGAAGCATCTCCTGAATTCCTGTTGTAATCTGTGCTTCCTGAATGAGTGAGTTATGCTCCATGATTTCCTTTACAGAAATTACGGATTTAACAGAAACAGAAGCAAAATCAATAAGTGTAGTAACTGTCTTAAGGTCTTCTTCTGTGAAAACTTCATTTTTCTTTGTTCTTGCAAATGCTGCAACACCAATTACTGAATCCTGAATTTTCATTGGAACGAAAATATAACTTCCGCATTCAAGGAATTCTTCCGGACCGTTCTGGAAAATACGCGGATCTTTTTCCGGCTTTGTTATGAGTTCTGCTTTTCCCATTGTGGCAACTTCACCGAAAATATTGTCTCTGAGAGGGAATGAAGCAAATTTAAAGTTTGTTGCGATTCTTATCGGCTTGTGAGGCATGTCGTTAGGAAGCTTGTATGGAGGAGGGAAGTCTCCTTCAAATGATTTAACTGTAACAACATCTTCGTATTCATCAACCATGAGGAATGCGCCGCCGTCTGCCTTTATTTCATCTCTGATTGTCTTGTTTATAAAGTCAAGAAGAACCACCATTCCGTCTTCTGATGCATATGCTTCTGCAGCTTTTTTTGTGAAGCTGTAGCTTACCTGGAGTGCATGAGAACCTTTTTCAGAAGTTTCAAGACTGTTTTCCTGTGCACGAAGGGCTGCATTCTGTTCTGCAAGAGCTTTATCTGCTGCTTCATTTACGGCATGAGGTACAAGCTTTACGATTTTTTTAGGTTCGAAAGTACAAAGCATGATACAGTATGGAACAAAAAGAAGTGCTGCAACAGAAATTCCCAGCATGAAAATCCTTACAGGATCTCCTTCATCTTTGAGGTACAGTATTATTGAATAAACGCTTGAAGCAAAAACAACTATGTTTGCAAAGAAAGTTATAAAACTGACACGAGCCGTCTTCTTTTTTGCAATTCCGATGAGAAGAAGGAAAACAATTATTGAAATAACTGCCATCGCAAATAGTGGAATCAATGTTGTATTCAAATTTATGCTCCCGATTTAAATTATTAAATTCACGTTAAAAGCAATTCTAGCATTGAAATTTACTGCCGTCAAGTTTTTGAGTTTATAATTGTTTAAAATCTCTAATTTCTCTTTAAAAGCTTGAGGAGTTTTTGTTTATAGAGGAAATTTTTAACCTTTCTCTTAAAGGAAATTTTATTATCCCTTTCAAACGTTTCTGCGGCTTCTTCAATGGAAACTGAATCATCGAATTTCTGTTTAAGTTCATCCCAGTATTTGATTATGAATACGTACAGGTCACCGGCGGTTCTTTTCTTGAACTTTTTCAATATCTTTTTCTTCAGGATTACATTAAGCACCGGCATATAGACATTCTGGAACCACGATAAAATTGCTTCTTCCATAGGAATTTCGTCTGGTTTTCCTATATTAATGTAGTATTTGTGGCAGAGAATATGATTATATATAACATCGTACTGTCCCGGAGTTGAAAAGTTCAGCATCCAGTAGTCTGTAATGTCTCCGAAATTTGTTTCTGCGTAAAAAACCCTTTTTTCATATTCAATAACCTGCCGGATCATCTGGCTTTTTGTGCTGTCCGGTTTGAGTTTGATTTCTGTGCGAAGACTTACAACTTCCGCATCTATAAATTCAACGCCCTGCATTTTTGCAACAGATACACGGTGATTTCCGTCTCTTACAAAATACAGTCCGCCAAGTTCATATACTTTAATAGGAGGAAGTATGATGTCCTTGTAGTGTGCCATATCAACACTTTCCCATCGATTTTTGAGGAAGTTTCTTTTCGGAAAAAAGTGATTGTCAAAATCTTTGTATCTTCCTTCGCTTCCTACGATGAGTTTGATTGGTACTACCTGCATTCCTTTGTAAACTTCATTCTGAGGCTTAAGAAGTTGTTTTATATCCGTGAATGAAATCAATTTTGCTTCATCCGGATTGAGAAAATGCTGCAGTTCGTTTATAAATGCTTTGTTTCTTGCTTTGCTGAAATCTTCATCTGTCTGAGAGGATAGAAATGTCTGTGTCAAAAGATTCTCCTAAGGTATTTGAGTTTAGTTCAACAACAAGATGACTGTATGCATTTACAACCATCGTTGAGTGAACTTTTGTTGCTCTAGTGTCATTAAGGTCATAAAGATGAATGTGACCGTGAATCATGAGGGATGGCTTAAATGTTTTTATGAACCAGTTGAAGCAGTTAAAGCCGATGTGGCATGGATCTTCTCTGTCATGAACATGGCGTGGAGATGCATGAGTCATGAAAATATCGCACCACCTGCCGTAACGAAGCTTGTTCCAGATCAGCCCCGGAATAAGGCCTAAAAGCTGCATTCTCATCTGGGTTTCCGTAAACTGAGCCTCACCCTTGTTGTATCTTATGCTTCCTGAAACTCCTGTGATCAGAAGCGGTGATTTTTTTCCGTATTTATCAGTGATTTTCAGCTTTTTGCACCGGATCACTTTGTTGCTGATGTAGTCTACACCGTGACTGTGTTCATACTGCTGTTTTGAAAACTGATATGCAACTGAAGTATCCTTTTTGTAATATTTGTATTCTTTTAAATCATGATTTCCGAAGACAAAAAAAGTTGGTTTTCCAAGTGAATCTACAATGAAATCCATATAGTCCATTGGAAGGTCTCCCGCACAGAAAACCGCATCAATATCACTGTATCTTTCTTTTACTGAGGTTGAATAAACTAATGGATCAATCTGATCTGAAACAAGAAGAAGTTTCATGTTTCATCAATATCCGACTTTTTTAAAGAGTGCTTCCAGCTGATCTTTAGGAACCAGTGTAATAGGGCGTGACTCTGCAAAAGTTATTGAACTGTGTGAAAAATCGGAACTTGCGAAAATAATTCCACGTGAATAGCCTTTTGATTTTAATTCGTCTGAAACTTTTCTTACTACAGTATCTTCTATTACATCTGTAGATCTGTAGAAGAGAACGTAATAAATGTGCTTTTTTGAATTCATCCAGTTGTCTTTTTTATCTTCTGAAGCGAGCATTGCACATCCGAATGGTGTAATAGTAGCTTTCTGGCATGCAAGATTAAAGCCTGCTGCAATGATTTTTTTGCCGAGTTCAACGAATTCATTATTGTTTGAAGTAAGATAATCTTTGATTCCGTCGTTTGTTTCAAGCTCTTTGTACTGTCCGAGCTTTGTTGCTACATCGCGGAATTTATTATTGATCTTAAAAATCGTTTCCCACTGTTCAATGGCTTTTTCGATTTTTCTGTTTTTTTCATAACAGCTGGCAAGAAAATATCGTGCGTACAGAACTTCGTTGTTTTTAGGATCTTTTGAATTTGTAATTACGCGCATGAACGTGTCTTCAGCCTTATCAATCTGATTTGCAAGCATAAGACATGTTCCTTTTTCTACAAGAGCCTTTGCCTTGAGAACAGGATCTCTTTCTGCTTTTTCAAGAAGCTTTACTGCTGAAGAAAGGTCTTTTGTTTCCTTGCAGATTTTTCCAAGATAAAAATAATTTTCAAAATTATCCGGGGAAAGCTTTACGCCTGTTTCAAGAGCCTGTTTTGCCTGCTTGAAGTTTTTTGCCCTGAAAAGGATTCTTCCGACTGCTGTGTATGCCTGTGAATTTTTTTTGTCCAGCATAAGTGCTTTCTGATAGAATCCTATCGCCATTTTATTGTTGCCGGCTTCTTCATAGAGTTCAGCTGCATTGAAGAGGTGAGAAGCTTCCCTTGGTTCAAGCTTTGTTAAAAGAAGATATTCTTTAATTGCATCTTCTTTCTGGTTGAATTTTCTGTATAATTCGGCCATGGAACGTCTGAAATCTGCTTCTGGAATTTCTCCGTTGAACAGAGCATTTTCATTAACGTTTTTGTATTCCATGAAAGCTAGTTCACTCTTGTTGTCCTTGAGGTAAGCCTTGCCGAGGTAGTAGTGTGCAACATAATTTTTGGGATCTTTTGTGATTATTGATTTTGCGACTCTCTGGGCTGCAAGATATTTTCCGTCCTTGAGAAGCTTTGGAATTCCGCCGATTTTCTTAGGTGCAGACAGAGTTTTTACAGTGACGTAAAGAGCAACGATGATTATAGAAATAACGATTGAAATAACAACAATAAATCCCATATAAAATAATGGTATAAGTTTTTTTTTATGTTGTCTATAGTGATTTTCAATTGAACATGATCACTTGTTTTGTTAAACTGTTTATATGTTTTTTTATAATGGAAAGAAACTGATTATAATGTTGTCCCTCGGACTGGCATTTTCAGGAATTTCTTTATTTTCACAGGCAGCAGCCGTTAATCCGAATAAAGATTTTCTTGAGGGGGAAGATTTATTCAAGAAGAATAAAGTTCAGGAATCCATACCATATCTGAAGGCAGCAATAAGCAGCGGTAAATCACCAAAAGCTTATGTTTATCTTTCTCTTGCCTATTATCAGCAGAAGCAATATATGGAAAGTCTTGAAATCTGTTCTGATGGAATGAAGGTTTCTGGAACGGATAAAAAGGTTCTTGCGTTTAATGCAGGAAATACATGTTTTGCACTTGAAGATTATGATACGGCAGAAAAATGGTATTCACTTGCAATTGCTGCAAACAGGCTTTATGCACCGCCGGTTCTAAACAGAGCAAATTGTGAGCTTAAGCAGGAAAAATACCGCGCTGCCCTTGAAGATTATAAGTTGTATCTGGATCTTTCGCCGAATGACAGACAGAAGCCGGAAATAGAAAAACTTATAGCTCTTCTGGAAGGGATTAAAAAAGCTGAAGATGACAGAATTGCAGAAGAAGAGCGCTTAAAAGAAGAAGAAAAAAAGCTTCTTGAGGAAATGAAGCGTCAGCAGATGCAAGCAGATTTTGAACGTCAGCTGCAGGAGCGTGATGATGTAAGAAATGCAGAGCTTGAAAAACAGCTTGCGGAGCGTGATGCGGCAAACAGGGCTGCACTTGAAGCTGAATTTGAAAAGCAGCGGGCAGAACTTGAGCGGATGATTAAGGCTCAGCAGGAAGCTCTCTCAGCAAGAGAAGCAAAAGATGCGGCAGAGGCTGAAGAGCGAATCAGACAGGCTCAGGAAAATGCTGCGGCAAAAGCGGAACTTGAGAAGAAGCAGGCTGAGCTTGACAGGCTGATAAAAGAGCAGGAAAAAGATCGTGAAGTTCAAGCTGCATTACAGAAAGCGGAACTTGAAAAAAAACAGGCTGAGCTTGACAGACTGATTCAGGAGCAGAAAGCAGACCGTGAAAGGGAAGCTGTAGAGCGGCAGAAAGAACAGACTGCTTTACAAAAGGCCGAAATGGAGCGTATGCAGGCTGAACTTGAACAGAAAATGTTGGAGCGTGAAAAACAACGTGAAGCAGAATATGCGCGGCAAAAAGAAGAAATTGAAAAAATGCTGAATGAACAGCGGCAGGCAAGGGAATCTAATCAGGCTGCAGAAGCATTGAACAGGCAGGTAGAAGAAGATGCGGCACGAAGACGAAAGCTTCTTGAAGATGTTGCATCATCATTACAGGAAACAGAAACATTAAATCAAACTGCGGGAGCAGAAGGAACAATAGATTATGGCTACGAATCAGAACTCGAATAAAGACAAAGAAGTAAAAAAGACAGCTGCAAAGAAAACAACATCAGCTACAAAAGCAACTGCTGCAAAAAAGACAGCATCAACTGCTGCAAAAACAACTGCTGCTAAAAAGACAACAGCAACTGCAGCAAAAACAACAGCTGCAAAAACAACAGCTGCAAAAAAGACAACATCAACTGCTGCAAAAACAACTGCTGCAAAAAAGACAACAGCAACTGCAGCAAAAGCAACAGCTGCTAAAAAGCCAGTATCAACTGCTGCAAAAGCAACAGCTGCAAAAAAGACAACATCAACAGCAGCAAAAACAACAGCTGCAAAAAAGACAACATCAACTGCAGCAAAAACAACAACCGCTGCAAAAAAGGCAACATCAACTGCTACAAAAACACCAGCTGCAAAAAAGACAGCATCAACTGCTGCAAAAACACCAGCTGTTAAAAAAGCAACAGCATCAACTGCTACAAAAACACCAGCTGAAAAAAAGACAGCATCAACTGCTGCAAAAACAACAGCTGTTAAAAAGGCAACAGCATCAGTAGAACCAAAAGCAACAGTGCTTCCTGAAGTGGCAGACGAAAATTTCTTTGAGGCAAATCTTGAAAAATCAGTAGAAATAGAAGTTCCTGCTGTAGAAAAAAATACATCAGTTTTTGAATCATCAGCAGAAAAAGAAAAGGGACCTCGTACAATCATCAGTGAATACAAGGAAGAAGCATCTGAGCCTTATTCACTTGTTTTTGAAAAGGAAACTGAAACTCTTTTCCAGGGACTGACTCAGGTAAATGCACAGAGAACTGTTGAAAAGAAAAATAAACCAAAAAATAAAACTGTAATTGCAATTGCCGTTGCAGCATGTCTTGTTATTATTTTTACACTTGTTGGAATTTCAAAATGCAGTTCATCATCAGCAAAAAAATTGAATTACAACGAGCTTACAATTGATGAGGCAATGACAGAAGCAAAAAAGCTTATTAATGCAAAAAAATATGCAGAAGCTTTGCGCATTCTTTCTTCACGCGATATTGAAGGAACAGATAAAGTTGCTTCAGGTGTACGCAGCAAAATCAATTCACTTATGACAGAAGCTGTTTGTGGTGCAAGAGATAACGGAAAAGAAGCTGAAGTTTTATCTTTAGCAGATGAATTGCGCAGTGAATCAAAATATGCTGAAGATTTGAGAATGCTCAGTTTTGGAAAATCAGAAGGATATGAACCTGCAGCCGTTGACTTCCAGAAAGCGCTTGATTCTGAAAAAAAACAGACTGTTGATAAAATGGTTGCAGAAGGCAGAACTCAGGAAGTGATTGATCTTGCAAAAAAAATGATTGCAAACGGTCAGTATGCGGAAGCGTTTGAACTTCTGGATCTTCTTGATCTTAATGATGAGCTTAATGCTGAGTATGTGGATTTGATTGAGCAGCTTAAAGTTGAAGCATTACAAAAGGCGATTGAAGAAGGTAAAGTTGAGGATTTTCTAAAGCTTGCCGATAAGTACGCTGCAGCCGGAAACTTCGGTTTATATGACTACATTCTTGAAAATGGTCTTGAGAATCTCGATGAAGAGAAGGCTCAGGAATTAAAAAAAAAAATCAAAGAACTGAAAAAACAGAGTATTGATCGCGCTGTAGCAGAAGGCAGAATTGATGAAGTTCTTGCCTATGCTGAAAAGCTTTTAAAAGACGGAGATTATGCAGGAAGTCTTGAACTTTTGAATATGATTGATGTGAAGGGTGATGATCCTGCCTCCGTTGAACTTAGAAATAAAATAAATGATTTAAAAAAAAATACAATCAAAAAAGCAATTGAAGAAGGCCGTGCGGGTGAAATCATAGACCTTGTAAAAGAAATGATTGACAGCGGTGACAGTGTTGGAGCGATTGAACTTCTGTCAATTATGGAAGAGGCCGGCGGAAAAAATCTTGATAAGTCCTTAAAAAATCAGATTAAAAATTTAAAAAAAGATGCAGTTGAACGTGCGATTTCGGATGGAAAAGAAGAAGAGCTTCTTGAACTTGCAGAAAAACTCATAAAAAACGGAAATGCATCACAGGCTCTTGATCTTTTGTCAGAAGTTGAAAAAAAAGGTAATTTGTCTTCTGATCCAAAATTAAAAGAAAAAATTTCAAAGCTTGAAAAAGACGCTAAAGTTGCAAAAGAAGCAGAAGGTCTTTCTGACAGTGAAAAGCTTGATCTTGCACGTAAAATGATTAAAGAAGGCCGTTATGAAGATGCTTTAAGACTTTTGAATTCCATGGATGAAAATAATGATGATGTAAAGAAGTTGAAAAAATCTGCTGTGGATACTGCAAAAAAGAAAGGCATAAATCTTCTTGATGCAGGGTTTGATGAAGACGGAAATCCTATACTTTCACCGGAAGAACTTGCCAAAAAACAGGAAGAGGCAAAAATCGCTGCTGAACGTGAAGCTGCTGCAAAAGCTGCTGCAGAAAAAAAAGCACGGGAAGAAGCAGAAAAAATTGCAAAGATTAAAAAACTTATTGCAGAAGGAAAGTTTGACGAAGCAGAGAAGCTTTTAAATTCAATGGATAAAGACAGTCCTGAAGCAAAAAAAATGAAGAAGCAGCTTGAGGACGCAAAAATTGATCAGGCAAAAAAACTTATTGCAGAAGGAAAATTTGACGAAGCAGAGAAACTTTTAAATTCAATGGACAGTTCAAATCCTGCTGTGAAGAATCTTAAAAATCAGGCTGCAGAAGAGAAAAAAATAAAGCAGGAACAGGATAAGAAGAAAGCGGATTCTGAAAAAAATAGAGCGCTTGCAGAAGAGGCAATTGAGCGCGGAAAAAAACTTCTTGCGGCAGGTGACATTGAAGGCGCAATGAAGGAATTTAATAAGGCAAAAGAACTTCTTGCAAATGAAGATGATGAAAATTACAAGGCAGAAAAACTTGGAGAAATTGCGCGTGCTCTTGAAGAAGAAGCTGAAAAACTCAGAGAATCAGATCCGACAGCAGCATCCCTTGCTTCATCAAATGCACTTGTGTTTGCTTCAAATGCACTTTCGTTAAATGCAGAAGATCCGAATGCACTTTTTGTTCAGGGAATAGCTGAAATGACAAAACGCAATTATCCTGCAGCAGAAAGATGTTTTAGAAAAGCAGCAGCAAAAGATCCTTCAAACAGCATCAATTACTATCAGCTTGGACGTGCACTTTTTATGCAGAAGAAATTTGCAGAAGCAGAAAATGCATTTAAGTCAAGCGTAAAACTCGATGGAACTTTTTCTAACGCATATTACAATCTTGGTGTAACACAGACAAAACTCAATAAAACTTCGGATGCACTTTCTTCATATAAAAACGCATACAGAATTAAGCCTGATTATGAAAATGCCGTGATGGGTGCCGCTTCATGCTATCTGTCTCTTGAAAAATATAATGATGCAATTGCAACTTATGGTGAAGCACTTAAAATCAATCCGTCAAATGCAGTTGCCTATGAGCAGATCGGGTCATGCTATGCTTCAACAAAAAATTATGTAAAGGCTGAAGAAAATTTTAAAAAGGCTTTGGAATGTGCCACAAAAGATTCTGATAAAGCTTTGACAAATTACAATTTATCTTCGGTAATGTTTGAACAGCAGAAAAAAGAAGAAGCTCTCTCTTATGCAAAAAAAGCATATGATTCAAAGTTGAGCGTTGCATCATCTGCTAAAGTTAATATCGTTTACAATTATGCACTTATGAATCAGGAAAATGGAAATCTTACTGCAGCAGAAAATCTTTACAAGGAAGTTTTTACTTATGACAAGACTCATGTAAAGGCAAATACAAATCTTGGAATTCTCTACCTTGATAAAGATGATGCAGACGGCGCTATTGAATATCTTGAAACGGCTTATGCTTCAAAAAAGAATTTTGAAATCTGCAACGGACTTGGAAATGCATACAACAAAAAAGAAAATTATGAGCAGGCAACTAAGTATTATGCAGAGGCTTTAAAAGATCCTTCAATAACAGCAGAGCAGAAAACAGAAGTTCAGACTTCAATCAACAAAATAAATATTCTGCTTAAGAACAAAAATATTCTTGAGAATATGTAAGAGAATGTGGAGAGTTCAGGGTTTGGCTCTCCGTTTTTTTTCAGAAAACGTTAAACTTCATGGTGAAAAATCACCATGTTGCTGGGTGAAATTTCACCACGCACTGATATATTTCCTTACAGTATATTGATGACATAAGTTTTAAAAATGGTAATGCGTAAATCAATGCGCAGGTTTATGGATTACCGAATGGAGAAGCAATTATGTTAATGGTATTTTTCAGTGAAATTTTCATCCTTCTTGTAAAATGCAATTATGTATTTATGAGTGAAAACTTGGCGGTTCTCATGAAAGTTTATTCAACTTTTACAGAAGATGG
>JAILEY010000073.1 GCA_024687165.1 Treponema sp. | reverse complement strand
AAGATATAATTCATTACAAAAGTTACACGGAAGTAACTTTTGTAATTCGCCCCGAAAAACGGCTTACTCCCTTTGGTCGTGCAGAATGTTTTTCGTTCCGTCTTTCGCTTACACCGATTTCTTATGTGTTTTAATTATTTTTATTAATGATTCGACTTTCGGCCTTACCTGTTGAAATATCAATAAATCTTACAAAAAGAGAAACTTTATTATCTGCGTTAAGGCTATTCCAGATTTTATCTGTAAGCTCATCAATATTTCCGTCAAGTTCAACAAGTTCAGGTTCACCTTCAAAGCTTGGAAGAGGATTTCCATTCTGCATATATGTGTGAATGTAGCGACCTTTTCCTTCTTTTGGATTATCACAATCAAATGTATAGCGATTGCATCTTTCTCCATCCCCATCGTCACTCTTGAGAATTGACATTGAGAATTTAAATTTACCGTTTTCAACTTCAAGCATACTTGAAATGCGTGGAGTGTAATTTGGAGCATCATCTTCAAATTCACGGCTGCGGAGAGACTGTTCAAATGTAAGCCCCTTCTTAAGTCCGTCATAAATTGTATCAGTCTGATCACCGTTTGTTACAATCGTTCTGTTACCAAGAACACGTGCAGGTGAATAAATGATAAGGTGAGGATCTGTAAGCTTTGAAGGATCAAAAGCCTGTGTTTTAATTCCGTCGCCGTCTTCTACAAAAATACGATTGCGGCTGTTTTCACTGCGCCCCATAATCCAGTAAGCAACAACTGCATACTTTGAATCTGCAGATTTTCCAACAATAATTCCACGTCCCGGATATTCATTCTTTGAAAGTACACCCTGAATTGTATTCATGATCATTTTCATTCCACCTAAAAAAATAATATGCAGTGATTATATCATTTACTTCCTATTATGTATACAAACAATCTTTCATTTGACAATAACATTCTACAATGATAAAATTGTGCATCTAATAATTTACATGTATTAAGGGTGTTTTTATGGCTAATGAAAATACAAATGAAATCAAATTTAAAAAAGAAGGAAAAAAAGATACAAAAATCGGTGCAGTAATCATCCTGATTATTTCTGCCCTCGTATTTCTTCCTGCTGGAGGAGCTGCAGTTTATCAGTCTTTATTCAGCTCAAACAACAAAATCGTTTTCGGTTCCTATGACGGAAAAGAAATTGTATATGAACCAGGTTCAGAACTTTATACTGAAGTAGCAAAAATTGCAGAAAATTACAAAAGAAATAAGATCTCTCTTGAAGACGGAAGAGACTATGAAGTATTTCAGAATGCATTCAGCAAAATCATTTACAATAAAGCACTTACTTCAGAAGTTGAAAAATCAGGCTATTCAGTTCCAGAAAAAGCAGTTGACCGTGAAGTAGTTAATGTTCTCAAAGATGGAAACGGGAAATTTGTACAGTCATATTATGACAGAATGACAGATGCAGAACGCTCTGAACTTAGAAAAGATATTAAAAAACAGCTTGTTACAAACCGCTATGTTACAGATCTTTTCGGAGACGGAAACGGTATTTACGGTCTTAAAGCCTCTGACAAAGAAAAGGAATTCCTTCTCTCTCTTTCAAAGGAAAAGAAATCTTACGCAGTTGCAACATTCGAAAAATCAAACTATCCGGACAAGGAAGTTGAAACATACGCAAAAAATAATGCAGAAAAATTCGTTAAATACGATATGTCTGTAATCACTACAAATGAAAAATCAGAAGCAGAATCAATTCTTAAGCAGATTAAAGGCAATGAACTGACATTTGAAGATGCAGTTGCTGTAAAAGCACAGAAGATTTACTGCGCACCAGACGGAAAACTTACAACTTCATACCGCTATCAGCTTGAAAACATTCTTGAAGATTCATCAGACTTCAATAAAATTGCAGAACTTAAAAACGGAGAAATCACAGAAATTATCAAAACAAAAACTGGTTACTCAATTTTCAGAAAAGATAATGAAGCAACAGCAGCAGATTTCTCAAAGAAGGAAGATCTTCAGGTTGCAAGAAATTACATTAAGACATTTGAAATGAGTACAATCGAAAGCTACTACCTCAAGCTTGCAGAAGACCTTAAGGCAGAAGCAGCAGTTTCAAACTTCGACAAGGCATGCAAAAAATTCGGTGCATCAAAAGTTGAAGTTCCGGCATTCTGTGTAAACTACGGAAA
>JAILEY010000057.1 GCA_024687165.1 Treponema sp. | reverse complement strand
CTTTCGCGACGGCAACAAACAGAATATTTTCGTCCTGCACAACACTCCCTTGCACCAATTTAAATGTAATTAACCAAATACAAAAAACATCATAATACTTTTCATGCCGACTTTCGCTTACGCCGGTTTATTTATGATTTACAAAGGCAAAAATTGTATTAGGGAATTAAACTAACATCCTACATTAACCTTGCAAGCGCTTCACAGACATTCTACTTTTCTTACCGGCAGTACATTTTTTCTACACCCAACACTTACAAGTGGCAGCGCGGGACTTTACAAAGCAGACTGGAATACAGCGAGACAGCGCCCGTGAGTTTATAGGCACGATTGACGGGAAACAGCCGAGGGGAATATTGACGACTGTAAATGCACCATTGGAAAAAGATTTATATTTTATTCCGTCAAAGACAAAAGTAAAAAATCCAATAATGGATAGACCGCTGGCGGATTTAATAAGCGGTGCAAAAACAGTGCCCGAATTACAAACAGATGTTCATGAATTAGGACATGTGATAGAAAAATTAAATCCTTGGCTTGCTGAGGCAGAGAAAGAATTTTATAATAAAAGAACAGCTGGAGAGGAATTAAAAAATCTTACGGTTGTAACTGGTATAAAACAGTATGGAAATGAAGAAATTTGCAAAGTTGATAATTTTCTTAATCCATACATAGGAAAATATATAGACGGGAAAAGCTGGGAAATATTCAGCATAGGATTAGAGCATATTTACTTTACCCCATTTAATGGAACGAACAAAGACTACGAGTCTTTTATAATCGGCATATTATTGAGGTTATAAAATGTTTAAAGTAACGGGAAGTATAAACGAAGAAATATGCACACTGCGCTATAGTGGCGGTATTTTAACCGGTGATGCAGTAGCGATTGAAAAGGCTCGAAAAGAAAATAAAAAAAATTATGGTTACTTAGGAGCCACACCGTCTGGAATTAGTAAAAATTATTTACGTAAAGAATTACCTGCTAACGACTTAATAACCCGCTTTGTTTTTGACGTGGTAACCGAAGAGAAGAACGACTGGCAAGAGCCGTCGCCAGATGCAATATTTTAATTTTTAGCACTTCACAGCTCCGCAGACGCGGGGCTTTTTTTTTGACCATTTGTGAGCACGCACAGAAAAAAAACAATATTTTAATATTTCACACAAAGCCCTAGCCGGGATTGAAGCGGAATGCGCGCAGCGAAGCGAGCACATTGGAGCGGAAAGCGCGTGACATAAAGATGCTTCAAAAAAATAATTTTATTTTGTTTCTTTTGATAGAATAATCTTAGAGAATCTGTATAATGATACTGAGGTTTATTATGCAGGCTAAAACAAAAAATATTATTAAAAAATCATTGATTGCGCTCGGGGTTTTATTTCTGCTTTTTATGATGTTTGGAATTTCCGTTGCGCTGTACTTTTTGAATCTTTCACTGAAACGACCCTCAAAGGGCTGGACTGATCCTCTTGTTGACGGCGACTTTGGTTACAGAGAACCTTTTAAAACTGAGATTAATTTATCTACTGACTGGCTGCACTCTCTTGACTATGAAGACATTTATATAAAATCATTTGACGGTCTTAAGCTCCATGGAAAATTTTATGAGCAAGACAAAAAAGCGCCTGTTGTAATCATGATGCACGGCTTTCACAGTTCTGCAGATTTTGAATTTTCAGGGATCTATGATTTTTTTTATAAAGAGAAAGGCTGGAATCTGCTTTTGTGTGATCAGAGAGCTCACGGAAAAAGTGAAGGAAAATATATTACTTTTGGTGAAAAGGAACACAAGGACTGCTACGACTGGATTAAGTTCATCGATAAAAAAACTGAAGGCGACATTTATCTGATGGGAATTTCAATGGGATGTTCTACAGTTCTTATGACTCTTCAAAATGATCTTCCTGAAAATGTGAAAGGTGTAATCGCTGACTGCGGATTTACAAAGCCTGAAGAAATCGTGAAAAAAGTTGTGGGAAAAGATTACAATCTTCCTGCCGGGATTCTTATGCCGTTCCTGAATTTTTTTGCCAAGACAATTGGTGATGCTGATTTAAATTCTTTTGATACCCGTAAGATTTTGAAAAAGACAAACATTCCAGTTCTTTTTATTCACGGCGATCAGGATAAATATGTTCCGTTTTATATGAGTGAAGAAAATTTTGAGGCATGCAATTCAAAAAAGATGTTCTTTAAGACTCATGCGGAACATGCTGCAAGTTTCTGGGCTGAACAGAAAAATTACAAAACAATGCTAAATAATTTTATTGAATGGACTAAATAAATGCCGGATATTGAAAAATTTCTTTTTGACGCAGGATTTTCACAGGATGATGTTACAAATTATTTTGAATACAAAGGGCAAATTGTTCTTTCAATGCAGAAAGGAAATGAGAAGCCGGTGTATTTTCTTGTGACGGAATCTGAAATAAAAACAGCCCCAAAAGATCTTGAAGAAGAACTTTACAAGGCTGAATTTGAAAAATGCTATAATGAAAATGAACTTGATGATGAAGCGTTCTTTAATGCTCCATAAAATTTAACACTTCATCAGCTGTTTTTTCATCTTTAAGACAACGGGCAGCAGTGTTGATTTTTGCACGAATCATCAAATTCTGTGCGGTCCTTTCATCTACCCCACGGCTCTGCATGTAAAATAAAATTTCCTTTCCAAGACGGCCGATAGAAGCTCCATGACGACCTTCAACAGCTTCTTCATCGCAAAGAATTACAGGTAGACTTTTATTCACAACTTCCGGATCAAGCAGAAGAACATTTTCCTGCTCATCACCTTTACTTTCAGCACATCCATTTTTAAAATCGATTGTTCCGCGCCAGGTCTTTTTTCCATTTCCACCGACAACGCCGTCAACAGCCATTGTACTTTCTGTTTCACGACCAGTATGCAACGAAACATAATTCACATCAAGTTTTTCTTCAGCTTCTACAAGATAAACATTATGTCCGTTGAATTTTGATTTATATCCTTCAAGTGCATTATGATTTCCCCAGATATTATCTTTTCCGCCGAGAATAATTTCTGTAGTTTCAACAACTGCACTGTCGCCTGCTTTACTTCCAAAAGAAACAAATGTCTTTGCAGCTTTTCCGCAGAGATTTATAATTCCAACACGAACAACGGCATTTTCTTCCGCAATAACTCGGATTCTCACACCAGCAGTTCCTTCAAAATTCTGAGAAGACTTCAATGTAACGATGAAATTACTCTCACTGTTTTCCGTAGCTTTTATCTGAAGCTCATCAAGGCAACTTTCTTTTTCCGCAGAATATTCAATACGTACAGTTTCTGTTTTCTTTCCTGATGCAACAAGAAATTTTCTCGGTTTAAATTTAAGTGCGTCAAATGCTGAATCAAATTCACTTCCCATTCCTGTTGCAATCGAATCAAAACAATTACAGCTTTCATCAGAAAGTTCAACACCGTCTGCAAGAGAAACAACAGGCTCATACCGAAGGCCTTCAAGTTCTTCAAGAGATGTATTATTTATCTTTAGAAAATTCCATGTCAAAGATGGAAAATTATTTGCTTTCATTAAAAACTCCTGACTTTTGAGTCTGCATTAATCTTATGTGTTACCTTTCATTTCAAGCTGAATCAAGTTATTCATTTCAACAGCGTATTCAAGTGGAAGTTCCTTGCTGACAGGATTTGCAAAACCGCTAACAATCATTGCACGAGCATCTTCCTCACTTATTCCGCGGCTCATCAGATAGAAAATTGCTTTATTTGAAATACGTCCGATTTTTGCTTCATGTCCGACATCACAGTCATCAGTCATGATATTCATTGCAGGAACAGTATCACTACGGCTCTCGTTATCAAGCATAAGGCTTGAACAGTCAACACTAGCTTTTGCATGCTTTGCGCTTTCGTTCACAACTATCGCACTTCTGTAAGTACATGCACCGCCGCTTTTTGAAATTGATTTTGTATTGATGACCGTACTTGTATTCTTTCCGATGTGAACCATTTTTGCACCTGTATCAAGATTCTGTCCGGCACCGGCAAAAGTGATTCCCGTAAACTCACAGGTTGCATTGTCACCTTTAAGGATTGTCATCGGATAAAGATATGAAATGTGGCTTCCGAAAGAACCGCTGACCCACTCCATGCGGCCGTTTTCTTCAACGATAGCACGTTTTGTGTTGAGGTTGTACATATTCTTTGACCAGTTTTCAATCGTTGAATATCTGAGGCGTGCATTCTTTTTTACATAAAGTTCAACGCACCCTGCATGAAGATTTGCAACGTTATATTTTGGAGCAGAACAACCTTCGATAAAATGAAGATCCGCACCTTCATCAACAATGATAAGTGTATGCTCAAACTGACCTGCACCTGCTGCATTAAGACGGAAATAAGACTGAAGCGGAATCTTTACTTTTACATTTTTTGGAACGTATACAAAAGAACCACCAGACCAAACTGCACCATGAAGAGCTGCAAACTTATGATCCGATGGAGGAACAAGATGCATAAAATATTCCTTAACCATCGGTCCCCATTCAGGGCTCTTGAGTGCACTTTCAAAATCAGTGTAAATTACGCCCTGCGCAGCAACATCTTCCTGAACATTATGATACACAACCTCACTGTCATACTGAGCACCAACTCCGGCAAGACTTTTTCTTTCTGCTTCAGGAATACCGAGTTTTTCAAAAGTATTTTTAATATCTTCAGGAACATCTTCCCATTTTGCAGCCATGTCAGTTTTAGCTTTTACATAAGTAACGATTTTCTGAATATCAAGATCGCGGATGTCCGGTCCCCATTCAGGCTCTTTAATACTATTAAAAAGATGTAGTGACTTAAGACGGAATTCTTTCATCCATTCAGGATCTTCTTTATCTGCACTAAGCTTTTCTACAATTGAATCATCAAGTCCCACACGAATCTTATAAAATTCTTCATCCTTTTCTTCGTAGCGGAAATCGTAGAGGCTTCTGTCTATTTCATTAACCTGTGTCTTTTCGTCTGACATTTATTTGCTTTCCTTAAGCTGATCCTGCAACTCATCCTTTGTTACAGTATTTTTGATTGCATCCATTGCAGCCTTTGCAGCAGCAGCAAGAGCAGCCTTTCTTTCTTCATCCTTAATTTCCTGAGGAATAAATTTATCAAAGCCGTTTTCATTGATTTCCTGAACAAGAGAGCCGTCTCCGGAATGAACAAGACGACCTTTCACCATGATGTGTGTTTTATCAACCTTAAGACTTTCAAGAATTCTTGTTGAATGCGTGATAATCAAAAGAGAACCGCCTACACTCTTCATGTATTCTTCAATTCCCTTACTCACTGTGCGGCATGCATCAACATCAAGACCGCTATCTGTTTCATCAAGAATTGCAAATTTTGGTTTAAGCATCAAAAGCTGAAGGATTTCACTCTTCTTTTTTTCACCGCCTGAAAAGCCAACATTAAGATCTCGTTCAGCATACGAATGAGCCATCTTAAGAATATCCATATTTTTTTCAAGTTCTTTTGCAAACTGCATCAGCTTGATTTTCTGTCCTGTAACCTGCTGCATGCTTGAGCGGATAAAAGATTCAAGAGAAACACCTGGAACTTCAAGAGGCTCCTGAAAGCTCAAAAAGATTCCTTCCTTTGCACGAAGATCTGCAGAAAATTCAGTAATATCCTTTCCGCCGAAAATTATTTTTCCGCCCGTGATTGTATATTCCGGACTTCCCATAAGCGTATAACCAAGTGTAGATTTTCCTGCACCGTTTGGTCCCATAAGAACATGAGTTTCACCAGGATTGATTTCAAGATTGATGTCTTTAAGAATTGACTTAGATCCGATGTCTGCGCACAGATTCTGAATCTTAAGAAGTGTATCTGCCATATGCTTTTCCTATTTTGATTTTCAATTAATGAGCAACTTTTGAAACTGCAATAAATATATATAAAAAAAGATTTTTTAACAACACACTACAGCAGATGATTTTAAAACACAAAAGGCTCCCGAAACGGAAGCCCTAAGTGACGCATGGCAGGCTCGAACTGCCGACCCTCTGCTTAGAAGGCAGATGCTCTAATCCAACTGAGCTAAAGCGTCAAGTGAAATTAATATATAAAAAAACGCTCAACTTGTCAATTATTTATTGATATAATCTGCAGCATTAATTCTTATAGCACCAAGCGGAAGAACTTTGCTGTAAGAGGGATTAAATGAACCATCACGACCAACAGAAAAAGCATAAGCCGCCACATACCAGATTCCACTTTCTGAAGCAGAACCTGTTACGTCTTCATCTGACTCATCCGGCAAATTCGATTCAACACAACCAAAAGAACCGCTTCCTGTGGCACCAAAATCAAATCCATTTTTCTGCGGAGTATTTCTCATTGGTTTACCAATTCGTGTTCCCTGAGTTGAATTTTCAATTTTATCAGAATCAACTCTTACGTCTCTTTGATATTCACTGTTAATTTCACTGCTTCCAAGAACATCATTAAGACGTATATAAACAAACTTATACGAAGTATCTTTAGGTATAAGAACTTCCGGAGTAGAAGACTGAAGTTTAAGAGGTTTAAAATTATAAGTATTAATTAAACTTGATGCTGCAGTATTTGTCGTTGAAGAAGAATTTGCTGTTTCAATTTTACTCTTCTCAGAAGCAAGAGTATCATAGCTTCCGTAAATTTTATAATAAACAGCAGTACCTAAATAACTAAACCCATCAATTCCATCAGCACTACTATTTTTACTGTTAGCTGTTTTAAATGAAAAACAATGCGTTACCGGATCAGTACTCTCAAGCGATGGAGTTTGTGCATCAAATGGAGGATCAAGATACACAATACTTTCAAGACCGCATGAAAATAAAAAAAAACAAAATCCGCAGGTTAAAATCAAAAAGAGATTTCTTCCACCAGATTTTGCTTTCATCATATTATTTCCTGAATATAAAATTAGTTTACTTTGTTTTCAGCTTTCAACACGATAAGGCGGCTGTGTGCAAGTTTTGTCCAGTCATCATTAAGACCAAGATCAATAACCTTTTTGTAGAAAGTAGCAGCAACGTCAAACTTTCCGTTTGTCTCACTTACGCGGCCTGCATTAAACCATGCATGAGAAACAAGATAAAAATCCTTTGATTCTGCAGCCTTCTTAAAATATGCAACTGCATCATCAGATTTTCCGCACATTTCAGCACATTCAGCGGCATTAAAATATGCAAGCGGAGCTGTATAAGCTTTTTCATCAGCCTTTACTGCAGCAATAAAATACTTGAGGGAATTTTCAAAATCCTTCTGATCATACGCAACAGAACCAGCAAGCATGTTTGCACGAACACCTGCTACACCGCTCTTTCCAAGATATTCTTTAACACCTGAAAGTGCAGCCTTCTGAGCATCAGCAAGAAGAACATCAGCATTTTCTGCAGTCTTTGCAGCCATCTTTTTTGTTGAATAAGAATACTCTACAGAATCAAGTGCAGCAATTGCTTTCTTTGTAAGATAATCCTTTACAAGAAGAGTGATACAAACTACAACTGCAACAGCTAAAGCAGCCGCAACTGCAACAAGAATCTTTTTGCGTTTTTTTGAAATAAAGTTTGTAATTTTTTCACTATTAATATTTGTTGATACAGACATTTTTTACTCCTAACGAATAGTAGAAAAATTATATAGATATTAATGTATTTTGTCAAAAGACGTTTATTTTTTAATTCCAAGCTCAAGCATCAGTTTTGAAACATACGTACGCTGAATGTCCAGCACTTTTGCAGCAGCAGTCTGATTCCAGTTATTTTCTTCAAGAATCTTTGTAATATACTCACGCTTAAAATTGTTAAGTGCTGTCTTAAGCGTTTTATCTGAAGAAGAAACAGCATCCTGAACTAGGTCATAATCTATAGAACCATCAACAGGAAGACGAAGATCTTTAACCTGAACAAAAGGAGGTCTTCCGATTATACAAGCCCTTTCAATCGTATTTTCAAGCTCACGGATATTACCAGGCCACATGTAAGCAAGCATTGCTTTTTTTGCAGCATCTGAAAAATCTATGAAATTCTTGTTTGTCTCTTTTCTGAATTTTGCAAGGAAGAAATCAGCAAAATCCGCAAGTTCATCTTTTCTCTCTCTCAACGGAGGAACGTTAAGCGGAAGAACATTGAGGCGGAAATAAAGATCACTTCTAAAAGTTCCTTCCTTAACCATCTGCTCAAGATCGCGGTTTGTTGCAGCAATAATTCTTACATCAACAGAAATTGTCTGACTTGAACCAACACGCTCAAATTTCTTTTCCTGAATAACGCGAAGAAGTTTTGCCTGAAGATTCAACGGAAGCTCACCAATCTCATCAAGAAAGATTGATCCACCATCAGCAAGTTCAAAGCGGCCTTTTCTGCCCGTCTGCGCATCAGTAAACGCACCTTTTACATGCCCAAATAATTCAGACTCAAGAAGTGTCGGTGAAAGAGAAGCACAGCTGAACCTCACAAAAGGTTTGTCTTTTCTGTTTGACTGAATGTGAACCTGTTCCGCAAAAAGTTCCTTTCCTACACCACTTTCGCCCGTAATAAGAACTGAAGATTTTGTTTCACCTGCTTCACGAATATTTTTCAACAGAGAAATTATTGCCGGATTTTTTGCAATAAATGTATGATAATCCTTTCCGAATTTTTCCTGAAGGTAATCAAGCTGATTCTGCTTCTTTTTATTTTCAAGAAGCGTATGATAAGAAACAGAAGCCTGACTTGCAATAATCTGAACGATTGAAAAATCCTCTGGACCAAAACCATCAGCATCGGATTTATTAATCAGTTCAAAAACGCCAAGACAGACGCCTTTAAAATTTATTGGAAAAGCAAGAATATTTCTGACATTAAGTCCGCCTAAATTCTGAAACTCAGGATTAAAACGATCATCAGACGTAATATCATTGATTACAACAAAACCTTTATTTTCATAAACCCAGCCCGCGACACTATTTTTACCCACAGAAAATCCCATGAGCTTATCTTTTTTATCGCCGGTACAAGCTTCGAAATTATAACTTTTAGTTTCCGGATTGTAGAAAAGAAGAGTTGCAGCTTCGCATTTAACAAGCTGCATTGCTGATTCCAGATTTGAAACCAGCAATGAGTCAGGGTCCGCATAATTAAGGTTTATGCGGGAATTAACTTCGATGAGTGATTTAAGTTTGTTGTAATTTATAGAATTCAAGTCACTCATCGAAATTGAATATTCCGGTTAAGCCTGATTCTTAAGGCTGTCACCGATTGTATAAGCACCATCATCATTATTTGATGACATGTACTGTGAAATTTCTGCACGTTCCTGTGCCTTCTTGTATTCTTTTACAGAGAAAGCAACACGTTCCTTGTCAACGTCTATAGAAACAACGTAAACCTTTACCTTGTCTCCAACATTGTACTTTTTAACAGCTTCTTCAAATGGAACTTCACGGTCATCGCTGAGGTTTGCCTTGTTTACAAGACCTTCAATTCCGCTTGGAGCTTTTACAAATACACCAAAGTCGTTGATCGAAGTGATTTCTCCTTCAAGAGTATCACCAACTTTGAATTCTTCTGCAAATGCTTTCCAAGGATTATCTGTAAGCTGCTTTACACCAACTCTAAGGCGGTGATTTTCAAGATCACAGTCAGTAATAATAACATCAAGTTCCTGGTCAATCTTAATTTCGCTTCCCGGATGCTTGATCTTCTTTGTCCATGAAAGATCTTCACCTGCGAGGAATGCATCGATTCCTTCTTCAAGCTGAACAAATGCACCGTTATTTGTAATCTTTACAACTTTTCCCTTAAGTTTTGTTCCAACAGGGTACTTGTCACCGATAGAATCCCATGGATTTGCTGTAACCTGCTTGAGACCAAGTGAAACACGACCAGCCTGAATATCATACCCGAGGATCATTGCTTCTACTTCATCACCAACTTTTACCATATCAGAAGCCTTGTTGATCTTCTTTGTCCAGCTGAATTCGCTGATATGTGCAAGACCTTCAATTCCTTCTTCAAGTTCAATGAATGCGCCAAAGTCAGTAAGCTTTGTTACTTTTCCCTTGATTACATCATTTACATGATATTTTTCTTCAAAATGTACCCATGGATCTTCAGAGAAGTGCTTGAGAGAAAGATTGATTCTCTTTCCTTCTGTATCAAGGCGGATAACCTTAAGTTCAATTTCCTGTCCCTTCTTTACAAAATCCTTTGGACGAGTTACATGTCCCCAAGACATATCATTGATGTGAAGAAGACCATCGAATCCACCAAGATCAATAAATGCACCGAAACTTGTAAATGACTTAACAACACCCTTTACGCTGTCACCAATCTTTACTGTTTCAAAGAACTTGTCGCGGTTAACGTTAATCTGTTCTTCAAGATACTTTCTGCGGTTAACAACTACATTGCGTTTTCCGTTGCTGTACAGACGTTCAACATAGAACTTTGATTTAAGTCCAACAAGCTTATCTTCTTTTTCAACTTTCTGTGCATCTGACTGGCTGATTGGAAGGAATGCTGTGATTCCGCCACCAAGATTTACATTATATCCACCCTTTGTGAGAGAAACGATTGTTCCTTCAACTGGTGTTTTTGCTTCTACTGCAACCTTAAATTCTTCCCAAAGACGTTTTTCATCAGCCTTCTGCTTTGAAACTACAGGACCGTTCTTTCCGAACTGACTAACAAGAAAAACTGTAATTTCATCACCAACTGATGGCAATTCACCTGCAAATTCACTTACAGGAATTTTTCCTTCTGACTTACAGTTAACGTCAACAAATACTGTATCATCTGTTACCTGAACAACGATACCTTTTACATTTGCACCGTCTTCAACCGGCTCCATTTTATTAATAGATGCTTCCAATTGTGTGTAAATGTTGTCGGAGCCCTGGGCACCATTCTTTTCCACTTCCTTTTCCATAGCAAACCCTTTAGATTTTATTTTGCTTATGATTTTACTACAAACCTGTTCAATCGTCAAGTCAGATGTATCGATATAAACGGCATCCTCTGCACGCTTAAGGGCACCTTCAGCCTTATTTCTGTCCATTTCATCACGCTTAATGATTGCAGCCTTAATTTCTTCCAAAGACAAATCTGAAACACCCTGATCGAATCTTCTCTGAGCCTGAATATCTATACTTGCATCAAGATAAAACTTAAATTCTGCCTGAGGAAACACAACTGTAGTCATGTCACGTCCTTCACAGATAATGCTCAATGATTTTACAATTTCACGCATTCTTTCGTTTACAAAGTGACGAAGTTCAACAATTCCAGACACTTTTGAAACATTTGCATCAACCCTATCCTGATGAAGTTCATTATCAACATCTTTTCCATTGAGAATAAGACGTGCTTTTACATAATCAAGCTTCTGTTTTTTTACAAATGCCATAACCTTATCTGTATCATCAAGGTTTATTCCTTCATCAAGAAGCGCAAGTGTCAAAGCTCTATAAAAAGAACCGCTGTTAAGATAAGTAAGTCCAAGTTCAAGTGCAACCTTATGTGCAACTGTGCTTTTTCCTGTTCCTGCAGGTCCGTCGATAGCAACAACCATTTTTATAATCTCCTTTTTATTTTCTTCTTAATTTAAATACATTGATTTCCTTTGAAAGGTTCATTACATTTTCATTTATTCCGCTTGAAATATTCTGAATTTTTTCAGAGGCAGACTGAAGATTTTCCGAAGCTTTTGTACATTCAGAAAGTTCCTCATCTACACGCTCGCTCATTTCAAGAAGATTTCTGCAGACATTGAAAGCATCCTGAGTACTTGAAGAAATTCCAGATACATTCTCTTTTACTTTAAGACTTGAATTTTTAATCATTTCAAGAGAATCAACAACTCCCTGAGAAGCCAGACTCTGTTCTGTAGAAATCTGATTCAAGCCGCGGACAACGCTTTCAATTTCACCGATTTTAACAATTGTATTTGCAAACGATTTTTCAACACCAACAGAAGAATCTGCGATGGCTGCAATTTTAGCCTGAATCTGTTCAATTGATTCTGTAGAATCTTTTGCCTGCGCAGTTGTTGTAACGGCAAGCTTTCGGATTTCATCTGCAACAACAGCAAATCCTTTTCCAGCTTCACCTGCATGAGCTGCTTCAATTGCCGCATTCATGGCAAGAAGATTTGTTCTTGAAGCAACATCCGAAATCACCTTATTCATTTCAAGAAGTGCAAGAGATTCTTCCTTAACCTGAAGGATTTCCTGTGTTGATTTTGCAATCAAAGCTTTATCAGCAGACGATTCATCAACAAGTTCAAGAACCTGCTCAACTGCTTCAGATGCTCTGTCACTTACAGTCATAGTTTTTTCAATTACACCCTGAATCGATTCTGAAGAAGATATTACAAGCTGATTCTGTTTCTGGATTTCCTCATCAAGACTTGAGGTTTCAGATACAATTCTCTGAACGGCAACATTTGCATCTGCAACAGCACTTTTTTCTTTCTGAACATAAGCTGACATTTCATTGATTGATTTTGAAGAAACATCGACAGCACTTCTGATTGAATCCGCAGAAATTTCAAGATTCTTTGTTGAAACGCCCATTCTTAAAGAAGAAGATGCAATATTACTTACAAGCGCACTTATATTTTTTGTAAATGTATTAAAGCCTCGGCTCAAGTCAGAAGCTTCAGTTGTAATACAGTCATCATATTCTTCTGTAAGGTCACCGTCTGCAAGCTTTCCACAATCTGCAGCAAGCTTCTTAAAGATAGCAGTAAGTTTTTTTGCAACAACAAGAATTGCAATTACAAAAACAAGAATAACCGCAGCAACACCAAGGAAAATCTTGAAAAGTGAATTTTTGATTCTTGAAGAAAAATCTGAAAGAGGACCTTCACATACAATGTAATAATCAAGTCCGTCTACTTTCTGAACTGCAAAATAAGAATCACCAATGAATTCAACCTTTGAACCTCTCAATTTTTCAGCAGCAATTTTCTCATCACCAAAAAGTTTAGATTCCGCAAAGTAATTTGAATTCATTACTTTATCAACTGATTTATGAAGAATGAACTTTCCTTTTTTAGAAAGAAGATAAACTTCACAGTTTTCAGAATAATTTTCATTTGTGATCGCCTTTGAAAAATCGCGGATACTGATATCAGTTGCAACAGCACCAAGAACAATTTTCATAGGGCTTTGAACAACTCTTGAAAGCGTAATACAGACATCATTTGTCATTGAATCAACATAAGGGTCTGAATAAAAAACATCAGGCGTTGAAAAAACTGCACCTTTAAACCAGTCTCTTTCACTAGGAATCCAGTCACTGTCAGGATCCCAGTCTGTACTGTCACAGAAAATACCAGTTTTTCCCCTTACATTAAAAGTTTTATCAGCATAATAGATTGAAAAAGCTTCCGTATTTTCATGGTGAATTATTTTCAGAAAATCGTAAATCTTATCTTTTTCGTAATTTTTTTCAATGTATGCAGAAGACGCGCGGATCATATTATCCGGAGCAACAAGGACGTTTTTAATATCCGAAGCAGATTTTTTTATAGCAACACTAATTTTGTCACTTATATTCTGCTTAATCATTTTGTTGTTCACAGAATAGAAAACAAACGCAAGTCCCATCGCAACAATAATCAGCGGAAGGATACATGCAAAGCTCATCTGAAATGCCAGAGAATAATGTTTTTTCTTGTTCATCAAATTGTCTCCAGTAGGAGGAATAGTATCACATTTTATAATTTTTGCACAGTTTTAAAAGAGACCTTACTTCTTCCTTAGATAAATCACGAAACTCACCAGGAGCAAGACCTTCTATGCTTACACAACCGATTCTTACTCTGTTAAGGTATTTTATAACTGCCTCATAATGCTCGAAAACTCTACGAATCTCTCTGTTTTTTCCTTCTACAAGGATGATTTTTAATTTATGTGAATTTAATTCAACAGCACTTTTACATTTATAGAATACATTTTCAACACGCACACCTTTTTCAAAATCTTTTGCAAGAAATTTTGGAAGAGGCTGCATTGATTCAACAACATATTCTTTTTCAAGTTCAGCGCTCGGATGAGAAAGCTTTGCCGCAAACTCACCGTCATTTGTAAAAATAATTGCACCGCTTGAAAACATATCAAGCCGTCCAACATTATAAAGACGCTCTGAATATTTTTCTTTTAAAAGGTCACAGGCAACAGGTCTGTCTTTTTCATCACTAGAAGAACATACATATCCGATTGGTTTATTCAATAGAACATAACGCATAGTTTCTTCCAGATGAATCTGTTTTCCATCTACACAAACCGTATCTTTTGCGGATGCTTTTGTACCAAGAGTTTCAACAGGAGCACCATTAATTGTTACACGACCTGCAAGAATTATTTCTTCACATGAACGACGGCTTGCAACACCACAATGAGCCATAAACTGTGCTATGCGCATTTCTTCTTTCTGCGGAATATTTTCGTTAACGGGCAAGTTCGAACCTCTCGCTTTCTTTTTCGTCCAACTTTGGCAGATCATCAATTGACTGGAGATGGAAAAATTCAAGGAACTCTTTTGTTGTTCCATACATTGTAGGTTTTCCAGGAATATCTTTCTTTCCTTTTTCCATGATAAATTTTCTATCCAGAAGAATTCGCATCATGTTATCAACATTTACATGACGGATTTTTTCAATTTCTGCACGGGTAATTGGCTGACTGTAAGCAATAATTGTCAATGTTTCAATTGCAGATTTTGAAAGCTTTCCTTCATTCTTTTTTCCGTATCTTTCCTTTACAAAATCAAAAAGTTCACGTTTTGGAACAAGAGCCCATCCGCCGATAATCTGAGCAAGTTCAATTCCACTGTCAGCATTTGTATATTTTTCTTTAAGACGTTCAATACATTCGTTGACAACATCAACAGAAAACTTTGTAATCTTCGCAAGATTTTCTACATTCTGAGGTTCACTTTCAAGAAAAAGGACTGTTTCAACAAGAGCCGTTTCAGTATCAAGATTAAATTCTGCGCGTCTTGCAGCAAGTACATCATCTTCTTCTGAAAACTCTTCTACTGCTTCTGAATTTTCATTTTCTTTTGATTCCTCATTCAAATTCTCATTTGAATCCACAGAGGAATCTATTTCTTTATTTTCAACAGGAGTTTCTGCAGAATCATTTTTTTCCAATTCCACATTTTCACTTGTGTTTTCCATTTTTTAATACCTCTTTAATATATAAAAACAATCAGGCTGCATTTTTCTTTCTGCAGATTTTGATATCACCGAACATTTTATTCTGAAGGATTTCAATTTTTCTATTCTTTACAGCTTCAAGGATTGCAAGGAATGCACAAATTACATCAAGTTCATTTCCCTTTCTTGTAATCAAATCTGTAAACATGCATTCTCCATTTTTTTCAAGGAGCTGTTCAATCAGCTGAATCTTTTCATTCGGAGCAATATCTTCATTCATATTAAGAATTCTTTCATCAGGATTTACATTCGTAAGGCTTCTGAAAATTTTCTGCATATCCTGAAGGAGAGCCCATGTATCCATTTTCTTCCACTGATTTTCATCGTCATCAAACGGAAGAACACGTTCAATCTTCTTTCGCTCAAAGCTCCATTCACTCTGCTCTTCCTGCTCTTCCATAAGAACAGACAGTTTTTTAAATTTCTGATATTCAATAAGCTGTTCAACAAGTTCAGCACGAGGATCTTCCATGCTATCTCCGTCCATTGCACGAACTTCAACAGGCAGAAGCATTCGGCTCTTAATGCATGCAAGTTTTGCAGCCCACAAATAAAATTCCGTAAGGTCCTGAAGGTCAAGCTCTACCGCATAATCAAGATAATCCTGAAACTGCTCCGTAATTTCCGCAATCGGAATGTCATAAACATTTATCTGATTTTCACGGATAAGACTCCAAAGCAAATCAAGAGGGCCTTCAAATTTTCCCGCTACAAACTTTCTCTGATTTTTTTCCTGAACCTGAACTTCTTCCATAAATTCCTGCCGCTCCAATTTTAATTCCTGGCAGACAAGCACTCTATTTTCTGATCTTTTATTTTTTTTAATTCTTCTTCATAAAAGACAATGTCTGCTTTATTATCATCGGCAGATTTTTTTAAAACTTCAACCAAAGGTTTCAAAACAAACGCTCTTTCACACATTCTTTCATGAGGAATAATTAAGTCCATCTCATTAACTTTTAAATTTCCAAAAAGCTCAATATCTATATCAAGACTTCGCGGACCATTTCTGATTTCCTTTGAACGGTCACGTCCATATTCCGCTTCCACAAGATGAATCTGATCGAGAAGCTGATGAGGAGTGCCGCTATAATTACCAGACACAACCATATTAAAAAAATCTTCCTGGTCGGTAACATACATTGCGGCACTCCTGTACACAGAAGAAACTTCCAGATTTTCTATAAAACCTGAAAGCCTTCTGACTGCACAGGACAAAAGTTCCTGAGGAGTTTTTGAATCAAAACTTTTATTGGAACCAAGTCCAAGTACAACAAACATTTAGAAAAGCTCATCCGGAGCAATTTTTTCTTCTGCGGCAGCTTTAGCAAGACTTGCAGCTTTTGAAGTTTTCTTTGCATCAGCGGCAGGAGCAGCTGGAGTTACTGAAGGTGCAGAGGCTGATTTTTCCTCAGTCTTATCTGTTGGAAGCGAACCTGTACCAACACCCTTTTCCTTCATGCGCTTTTCGTATTCAAGAATCTGTTCCTTTGTAACAACTTCGCCTTCTTTTGTATGAAGGACCTGTCCCGGGAAGAGTTTTTCGCGAAGTGTATTTTCAAGTTCAAGACGATAAGATGGATTGTTTTCAATATAATTTGTAGCATTTTCCTTACCCTGTCCGACTTTTTCCTCACCGCGCGTATACCATGCACCACGTTTATCAATAAGTCCGTGCTTAACTGCAGAATCGAGAATTGATGCCGCTGCAGAAACTCCCTTTCCGAAGTAAATATCAAGTTCAACCTTACGGAATGGAGGCGCAACTTTATTTTTTACAATCTTAACTCGTACACGGTTACCTACAGCTTCTTCATCACCCTTTCCATCGATTGATTCAATTCTTCGGATTTCAAGACGTACAGAAGAATAAAATTTAAGGGCATTACCACCAGTTGTAGTTTCCGGATTTCCAAACATCACACCAATCTTCATGCGGATCTGGTTGATGAAAACAACGATACACTTTGATTTTCCGACAATTGCCGTAAGCTTACGCAGAGCCTGACTCATAAGACGAGCCTGCACCCCCATCACACTGTCTCCCATTTCACCTTCAATTTCTTTCTGAGGGGTAAGAGCAGCAACAGAGTCAATTACGATAATATCAACCGCACCCGAGCGAACAAGATTCTCACAGATTTCAAGAGCCTGTTCTCCTGTATCCGGCTGAGAAACATAAAGTTCATCGATATCAACTCCAAGATTTTTTGCATATACAGGATCAAGTGCATGTTCAGCATCAATAAATGCTGCAATTCCGCCAAGCTTCTGTGCTTCTGCAACTGCATGAAGTGCAAGAGTTGTCTTTCCCGAACTTTCAGGTCCATACATTTCAATGATTCGTCCACGGGGATATCCGCCGACACCAAGAGCTTCATCAAGGAGGATCGATCCTGAAGGAACAACATCAATCGAGGTTGAATCAGTTTTTGTTCCAAGTTTCATAAGGGAACCTGTACCAAACTGCTTTTCAATCTGAAGCCGTGCAGCTTCAAGAGCCTTCAGCTTTTCAGCCTTGTCCAGTGCAATTTTTTCTTCTGTCTTTGCAGCCATATATTCTCCATTAAAAAGTTATTTACATATATATATATTTACGAAAAAAATTAAAAACGTGACATTTCACAGCAAAAAAAAATAATTTTTTTTATAATTTTGAGCATTTTATCAGTAATCAAATAAAAATTCTATCCTGCAAATATCAATACGATTACAATCATTATTGTTGATTTTTGAACGTATTTATATTATTCTGAATTCAACACACATTCCGAAACTGGAGGCAAATATGGCTTATAAAATTAACGCAGAAGCTTGCGTAAACTGTGGTGCTTGTGAAGGTGAATGTCCATCTGGAGCAATCAGCGAAGCAAACGACAAGCGTGTTATCAACGCAGACTCTTGCGTAAGTTGTGGTGCTTGTGCTGGTGCATGTCCATGCGAAGCAATTGCTGAAGAATAATCATAGGCATTACACAAAACGAGACGGTTTCTGTTACGGCAGAAGCCGTTTTTTGTTTACTGACTATATGAAAAAGTTCATCTTAACTGCAGCATTTTTAATTTCTCTTATTTCAAATGTTAATGCACAAAATCTTCCATTAATTCCGGAATTAAAATCCAGCGACATGATTTTCAAACAGTACCAGGAAGAAGTATCTGCAAATATAAAGGCAACTGCAGAGGTAAAAAACAAAAACAATGAGCTACTTCCGCTGAACTTCTACACCTACAAAGCAACTGAAAATGATTCTTTTTTTACAATCGCAGCACGATGTTCAATCTGGCAGGAAACAATCAGCACAATAAACTCAATCAGTGAAAGCGGAGAAAAACTTACAGGCAGAAATCTAATTCTTCCAACACAAAACGGAATTTTTATCCCGGAAATACAAAACACTCAAATTGAAATTCTTCTATTTAACGAATATGAAAATGAAATTGCAGAAGGCCTTTATGAAAACTGCAAAATCGGAACAAAGAAATTTTATTTTCTTAGAGGAAAAAGATTCAGTCCGTCAATCCGCTCATACTTTCTTAACCCAGCAATGATTCTTCCGATTGAAAAAGGGATCATCACTTCAAAATATGGAAACCGAAAAAATCCTGTCACAGGAAACTGGAGATTCCACAAAGGCATAGATCTTGCGGCTCCCTTGAAAACTCCGGTATCTGCATGCAAAAGCGGTAAAATCAAAAAGGTAGGGAAAAAGCACGTACTCTACGGAACTTATGTAATCATTTCTCATAAAGGCGGATTTGAAAGTCTGTACGCACACCTGAATGATGCAACTGTCACAGAAGGTCAGGAAGTTTCAACTGGACACGTAATTGGCCATGTGGGAATTACAGGGCAAACAACAGGTCCTCACCTTCACTTTGAAATTTTCCAGAATGGTCAGAATATGGATCCTGCTCTCAAAGTAAAAATTAAAAATTAAACTAAGGCACAGCTGTTAAAATGAGTAATTGCTCCGGCAAGAGCATCTGCTGCGTGATCTGGTTTTGGAACGTCCTTTAATTTAAGCAGAATTGCAACATATTTTTGAACAGTCTCTTTATCTGCAGTTTTAGAGCCGGTTACTGAATATTTAATCTGATTCGGAGTGTAAAAATTAACGCTGATTTTTTTCTGGGCAAGAGCAAGCGTTATAACACCTTTTGCTTCTGCAACGGCAAGCGCACTTGAAGTATTTCGGGCAAAATACAAAGTCTCAAGCTCCCCCTGATCAGGCTTAAATTCATCAAGGACCATACAGAGTTTTTCATACAGAATCTTTAACCGCTCTTCATGACTCTGCTCTGCCTTTGTTGAAATTACACCATAACTTACAAGAGTCATTTTATTATTTTTACAATCAATGATTCCAAAGCCCGTATTTGCAAGCCCCGGATCAATTCCGATTATTCTACAATTCACTTTTAAAGCCTTAAGTTCAAAAAAAAAGCTGCGGATTTCAAAAAGAAAAACGCAGCTTCTGTTTATAAATCAAAATTCAAATCAATTATTCTTCATCGAAGTCATCAGGATATTCAACCGTTGACCATACTGCCTGAACATCATCATCTTCTTCGAGTCTGTCAAGAAGCTTCTTTACCTTTGCTGCTGTGTCAAGGTCAACAGCTGTTGTCATCTGTGGAACCATTGAAACTGCTGCAGAAAGAGTTGCCCACTTTTCTGATTCTGGAGTTTCTTCTTCTTTTGGAGAAAGACCCGCATCATGCTTTGCCTGAACTGCTTCAACAACAGAAGTAAAATCGTTTGGATCTGTTGTAATTGTGATTACTCCATCTTCTGCAACTACGTCTTCTGCACCAGCATCAAGAGCAACTTCCATTACTTCATCTTCAGTGATTTTTTCACCGTCAAGAACTATAACACCCTTACGGTCAAACATACGGCTTACAGAACCAGAAGTTCCGAGGTTTCCACCGTTCTTAGAGAAAATATTGCGAACATTTGCTGCAGCACGATTGTTGTTGTCTGTAAGAACTTCAACAAGAACTGCTACACCACCCTGTGCGTATCCTTCATATACCAATTCCTGGTAAACAGCTGCACCTGCTCCTGCACCTGTACCCTTGTCAATTGCACGCTTGATGTTGTCTTTTGGCATTGATGCAGCACGAGCCTTAACAATTGCTGCACGGAGGCGTGGGTTAGAATCTGGATCTCCACCACCCATGCTTGCTGCGATAGAAATTTCCTTAATGAGCTTTGTAAAAAGTGCACCACGCTTTGCATCTGCTGCGCCCTTTGCATGTTTAATTGTCGACCATTTATTGTGTCCTGACATGTATAACTCCTAAAAATAGTTTACTATAAATTGGTTCGGTATTTTACCACAATTTTTTTAAGCACGTCAATATTTTCAAATCTAGAACAGCTTCTTCAAGGCATCTTTTGCCTTTTTCTCAGCCTCATTCTTCACCTTATCTTCAGCATCTTTTTTCTTTTCTTCTACCTCAGACTTTAAGCGTTCTTTTGCCTTATCTTCAAGAACCTTCTTAAAATCATCAAGCTTAAGATTCTGAACATCAAGCTCTTCTTTTATTCCTGTAAATTCTTTTGCCTTTACAAGAACCTGATTTGAAGAATTGTTGAGCTGATCATTAATTTTCTTAAGTGCAGCCTGCTTTGCATCATTTCCAACTTCCGAAATCACGCTTTTAAGTGCATTAGAAAACTGATCTGCAAAATTTCCCTTGAGCGAAAGATTGATTCCTTCCTCGCCGCCAAATGAAGCATTAAAATCAGCCTTAAGTCTGTTAACTGATCCAAGCGCATGATTGTAATACTTTGAAACTGTCTTATTTTCAAATCCATCTGAAGTAAGCTTTACAGGATTCAAATCAAATGCACCACCCATTTCAAAATACTTCACATCAGCCTTTGCAATAAATTCAAGAGCAGCTTTTGAATCGATTACAGGAATACCTTTTTTTTCTGCAAGCTTTGTTCCGTTAAAGTCGTAATTAAATCCTTTTCCTTTATATTCAGCCGTGATGAGTTTTTCTTTTGAATATGTACGGGCATCAACAGTAAGTATTGCATTATGATCTATTGATTTAACATTGAACTTCACATCTGCAACAATCGGTTTTCCTCTTGCATCCTGATTATTTGAAATATCAGTAATCTTTGCCTCAAACTTTGGACCTGACGCATAAACCTTTTCAATCAGGAATGAAGGACCGTCATTTTTATACCAGATTGTAGTTCCTTTAAGACGAGAGCGGCCTTCCTTTTTGATTCCAGAGGCTTCAGCTTTCTTCTGATTTTTTCTTGCATTTTCTTTTCTATATTCATCTGCATAAGCAACAGCCTGTTTTACATAAGGATAATATTTTCCAAGAGTATCGTATCCGACTGCATCAAGTGCATGAATAAAAATCTGCTTTGAATTTTTAACGGCTCCGCTTACAGAATCAAAGCGTTCCTTTGCGTAAGCTTTATCATGGGCAACTGCATCCGTAACTTCTTTTTTAATAGCGTTTACAGTACCGGCATCAGTCTTAATTTCATCAGCAGATTTCTGAACATATTTTTTATATTCATTGATTTCATCTATAGTCTGTTTAATTTCCGCAGCATGCAAGATAGCATTCTCAGAAGAATACTTTTTATTTTTTTCTACAGTAACCTTAAAATCTGCAACCTTAGCTTTAACTTCTGCAGGCTTATCCTTCCACTTTGCAGAAAGCTCTTCTGTTTCAGCAATTGCTTTTTTTGATGCATCAGGAGTCTTAAGATCCGCTTGAATACTTGCAACAATTTCATCAACACTACTTCCGCCAAGGATCTGAGTTACCTGACGCTCAAGATCATTGATTGCAACCATTCCTTTTTCGCGTATTGCCTTTTCAAGTTCACTGTCTTCTTCTTTCTTTTGCTTTGCAGGAAGTTTACAGCTTGTAGTTCGCTTTGTGTTAAATCTCATTCCGGAAGCTTCAAGATTTTCTGCATCAAAAATTCCACGACAGGCTTTTGCAAGACTGAATGCAACTTCAATTTTTTCTGCTTCAAAAAGATTTCTGTATTCGTGATCTTTATTTCCAATTGCAAGACCTTTCAGCGTCATGGAAGTTCCAAAGATTTCAACATTTACGCTTTTAAGATCAGTTTTTGCTTCAAATACATTTTCACATGCTTTTATGATAACAAACTTTGCAATCTGATTTTTAAATGCAACTCCGGCAGCAGACGCAAACGAAATTGAACATACAACGGCAACAAAAGGAATAAGCTTAAATCTTCCCTTCTGCACTTTAATTTCTTTTGAAAGTTTTTTGAGTTTTAAAACCTGATCTTTGTTAAAAGTTCTTTTTCTGTCAATCGCAAGAAGTTCAGGCTTTTCAGGATTTCCGCCTTTAACAAAAAGTTCCTGAAGAATTTTTTTATCCTGTGCAATATAAATTTTTTTCAGAACCTTTTTATTAAACTGTTTTTCTGTGAAACCTTTTTTCATGAAACGTGGAAGTTTCTTGAACGTATACTGCTTAAGATCCTTCTTAGACTTTCTTTTCTTTTTCCCGTCGATTTCATCATTGAAGGAATTATCAACAGTCTCTGTTTCAGTTTCTGCAAGTTTATTAACAACCTCATCAAATTTTCTTTTATTCTTTTTATTCTCTGCCATAGTTTACCATCCCTTCATGTTAGAAATACGCTGAATAAGAGGAATCTGCTTGAAGATTTTTACAACCTTCATTTTTCGTACAGCATCTGCAAGATATTTTCTCCACAGGAAAACTACGACACGGGCAATAATGTACATCGGAATATACAAAATTACTCCCCAGGCAAGAGAACCCATTACCATAGTATTATTAAATTTTGTGAATGCAACAAACGGAATATCAAGAAGATAACGATAAACAGGATACAATTTTTCATAAGTCAAAATCGTAAATCCCATACTGTTGAAATAATTATCAAAAAGCGGAGCAACAAGTGCACCAAGAATTATGCACAGTGAAAAAGTTGCACGCTGAATGTTGAGAAATAAAATAAAGATAAAAAGGATGTACCACAACAAATTATCTTTTGGAATAAAACCAAGTACCAGTCCGCATGCAAAAGCATGGGCGATTGCGCCAGGAGCTGTATTAGAGCTGAGGGCATTAAACATTTTTGCAAGTAGCTTAAACATAATAAAATAATTTTATTCTAGAAAGCCATTTTTTTCAACAAAGCAAATTAATCAAACTAAAAACGAAGATGCTCTTTCAAGAATTCCAAAACGGTACGCAATAAGAACTCCGTAATTTACAAAAGGAACATTGCAGGATTGTGAAAATTTTAATCGATGCATAACCTGTCTTTCACTGAGCATACAGCCGCCGCAATGTATTACAAGAGAATACTCATCAATATTTTTTGGAAAACTTTCGCCACTCGCAAAATCAATAGCAAAATTTTTTCCAGTCATTTCTTTAAGCCATTTTGGAATTTTTACAGAACCAATATCACCGCACTGTCTGTGATGCGAACAACCTTCAGCAATAAGAATTCGGTCATTATTTTTCAGATTTTTAATTTTCTCAATTCCTGCTAAAGATGATTTCAAATATCCTTTATATCTGGCCATAAGAATTGAAAATGAAGTCAGCCTTACATCCAGAGGAACGATTTTAGAAACTTCCTCAAAAGCCTGACTGTCAGTCACAACTAGTGATGGTTTATCTTTAAGAGCAGAAAGAACTTTTTTTAATTCTGTTTCTTTTGTCACAACACACGATGCATCAGCTTCAAGCACATCTCGGATTGACTGAACCTGAGGCAAAATCATTCTGTCTTTTGGTGCTGATTCATCTATTGGTGTTACAAGAACTACTATTTCTCCCGCCTTAAGTAAATCGTTCAGCAAAGGTTTTTTGTTTTTCTGTGCAATCGATTTTTTATATTCAGCAATTATTTTTTCTTTAAGTGATTCGATTCCAACTCCTGAAATAGCATCAAGTTCCGCGCATTTATTTTTTGCAAGCACATATGGAATTCCAAGATTTAAAATTTGATCTAAAAATTTTCTTTCGGTAAGATTAATCTCATCATGTTCAGTAACAAAAACAGCGATATCAGTTTTTAAAAGAATTTCCCAGGTACGCTCAACTCTTTTTTTCCCAAGAACACTTTCATCATCAATTCCAGGCGTATCATAAACCGCTACAGGTCCCAGCGGAAGAAATTCCATCATCTTAAAAACAGGATCTGTAGTGGTACCTGCAATCTCAGAAACAACTGAAACCTGCTGTGCTGTTAAAGCATTTACAAGCGATGATTTTCCGGCATTTGTGCACCCGAAAAAACTTATGCACAATCTGTTCATTCAACACTCTCTGCATCCTGAATTTCTTCAAGCTCTTCAACATCCTGAACTTCTTCAATACTGGCAACTTCTTTAAGTTTTCTGCGCCATTCAAGTTCCCGTTCTTCCTGCTCCTGTTCAGAAATCTTAAATTTCTGAGAAACAGTAATTATTTCATCTTTCAAAGCAAGAACTGCATCTGCAATACACGGCTCAAAATGAGTGCCCTTTGATTTTCTGAAGATTTCCATTGTCTCTTCAATCGTAAAAGATTTTTTATACGGGCGTACACTTATAAGCGCATCAAGTACATCAGCACAAGCCATTATTCTTGCACAAAGAGGAATTTTATCACCTGCAATTCCATTCGGATAACCAGTCCCGTCATAATTTTCATGATGAAAATAAGCCATCTGCATTGCAACGATATTGAATTCACCATCCCCGATTACAGGCATACAGTCAACAAGATCACGGCCTTCAACAGGATGATTTTTCATCATCTCATATTCTGCTGGAGTAAACGGTCCGTTTTTATTCAGGATGCTGTCTGGAATATGAACCTTTCCTATATCATGAAGATTTGCAGCAACTGAATACAGCTGAATTTTTTCTGGAGTAAGAATGTCTGCATAAACACCACGACGAACTAATTCACGGCAAATCATTTCAACATAAACTACAGTATGGCGAACATGATGTCCTGTGAAAATTTCATGACTATCCAGAATACGCGGAACAAAATCCATGAGACGAATCTGTGTTGTTTCAAGAAGCTTTGTTTTTTCTGAAACAAGACGATACGCAATTTCAGTCAGTCTGCAGAATTTATAAAGAACAGCAGAGATTGCAAATACAATCAATTCAAAGAATCCTACAAATTTTATTGAAAGAGTAAAAAATTTTAAAAGATGTGCAATTACAAAAAAAAGTGATCCAACATTCACACAGGCAAGTATGATAATTACAATTCTATTGAGTCTACCGATTTTTAAAGGATCAATTTCTCTCTTCATTCTGCCTACTGTTCCGGATACTCAAGATTTCCATATTCACAGACGCACTTTGTAATCTTTGCCTGCTCAATAAGTTCAAGGGCTTTTTTATGCATCTTGTAAAGCTTTAATGTGCCATTTCCACTTCCGCTTCCAAGTACCTTCAGGATTTTTCTGCCACCTTCAGGACTTTCATAATCACGAAGGAACATATCTTTTGCATTACAGTAAATGTCTATATCTGCAACATATTTTTTATTCTGAACACTGACGGTCCAGTGGACTTTCTGATTAGCACCTTCATCAACAGGTACCTCAAGAAAATCAAAGGAGACCTTGTAATTTTTTTTTCTTGCCGCATTGAATTCTACAATTTCACCATCAAGATCAATAAGAATGCAAAGTTTACCGTTATATTCTCCCTGTGCAATTACCGCTGACTTTTCCATGAGTTTTCCGGAAATCACGCTGGTAATGCTTGAAGAACTGATGTGAAAAAACGGACTTATAAAATCTTTACCCCAGTTCTTGTCATAATAGCCGAAAGATTTTTTAGGGATTACAGAAAACTCTTCACCGTTATAAATTATCGTTCCTGAAAAATCTGTATGTCCGCCAAGCACAGCCCAGTTAACATTTTTACATATGCAGTCTGAAGAAAATGAAATGCTTTTTTCAAACTGAAGGTTCCAGGAAATTTTTCCGGAATTACACATGAACTCAGGATTATCAATCAGGTCTTTTTCTGTAACCTCAATTGATCCTGCCGTATAAGAATCTGATAGAACAATATTTGTATATTTTTTTTCATCGAGTGAAAGGATGTATTCTTTTGATTCAAAATCCACGGCTGAACATGGATAATACGAATTCATATGTCTTGCACCAGAGGAAAGAACTCCAGCTCTAACCATAAAAAATGAAGGAGAAACAAAAACCTGTGAAGTAAGACTTTTAGCTGCTTCAGAATTTGCAAGAACATACTGAAGATCTGAAACTGTTTTATTGTAGCGGTTTTTAAAACCCAGAACAGGCTCATCCGGGGATCTGGAAGGATTTACAACATAGAACTCAATAAAAAAAGTTTTTTCCTCACCTGTAACAAAATTTACACCGTTCGTTACAAGACGCCATCTATCAAATCCACTTTTTTTACTGGAACCGTTTAATTTAAACTTTTCATTCCGGCGTATCTTTTTTGAATTCATAACATATCCCACCAAAAACAATAAAACTTATCTTTCTTATTTTCGGCAGGAAAATGTGTTTATTTAAACATTTTCTTCAAAGAATCCTTGAATTCAGAATTATCAAGAGGGAAATTTTCGTCAAGATATTCAAAACAATTCTGAGCACCACGCTGAACGTGTTCGTACCAGATTGAATACAACTCAGGTTCAAAATTTCCAGGGAATGGAGCGCCCTGAACATCAGAAACAAGCTGTCGTGTAAGCTTAGCCAATTCTTCAAAGTTCTCTTTTTTAGCCATTTGTTAAACCTCTCTGAAACAATAGCAAAATCGTTAAAAAAATTATAATGGTATTTCAATTATTATTCTACTATTTTGAATAATTTTATCATCCACAATAGATTTTCCGCAGATCAAAACCTTTTTTCCAAGTTCACAAGCCTTTGAATATCTTTGTGCAGATTTTTCAATGTCATCTGTTGTAAGTGAAAGCAGAAACTTCATGCGCCTTTTATCCTGATCTTTTACATGAGCATACAGTTCCCGCAGATATCCTGTTGCACCGCGCATTACGGGAGTAAAAGGTTCTATTTCATCGGAATAAACTCCGGCAATAGCTTTTTGAACTTCCTCAAGTGTAAATTTTCTGTTCGCAAGCTCCTTTCTGAATCTTTCAAAAAACTCAAGAGATTCCATCGGTTTAGGATCTCTGTAGGTTAAAAAAGAAGTTGCCTCAACATCGCTGTACGTAGAAAGATAAACTCCATAAGCCCCGCCAAGAGTTCTTATCTGCTTCCACAAATCAGATGTCCTTAAAAAATGAGCAAGAACATTATCTGCCATAGATTCTTTTGTATTATACCCTGCGCTTGAAACAGTACATGAAGAAAATCCTACACTTCCAGGAATTGTAAAGACTTCATCAACAAAACAATCTTTCCTGCTGACTTTTTTACGACCGCTGTTGATTTCAGTCTGCAGATAAAAATCAGAATCTTTTTGAGAAAGCTTTTTCTTTGGAGCAGAAAGCTTCAGTTTTTTTACAAGACGTTCAAAATATTTTTTACTTTCTTCTATTCCGTCCGCATCAGAAGTTACATGAAGAACAGCCCCGCCTTTTTTTAGCGAATTAAAAATCCTCTCAAGATTTTTTATAAGATCATTTACATTTGCTTTTTTTATTTCATTCAGATTAAAAACTGATTTTAAACCGGTAACAATTTCCAGGACTGCATTCTCCCTGTTTAATGTTGACTGAGACCTTATTCTTGCATAAGACGCCGCAGAGTGAACTACAGAAGTTGCTGCATTTTTACAGACATCATTAATTATTGTTCTCAAACGTTTTTTATCATTGAAATCTACCGAAGACAGCCAATCACCAATAAAATCAAAAACCTTTTCTGAATTTTCAGCAAGAAATTTAAAATAAATTACAAACCAGTCTCTTCCAACAACAGCAGGATTTTTTTTAATTTCTTTATTTAACACTGAAGGAACTTTTGCCGTTCTTGTAAATGCCCCGAATCCGCCGGTTAATTTTTCAGCAATTGCCGCAGCCTTATCCCAGGAAAGAGAGCCCCAGCTCATGTCACAAACCGTTGACTCAAGCAGCGGAAGATACTTATAATCCTCAGCCTTAAGAATATCAGCGGGAAATGAAATATTGGCATACACAATTCCGTTTGTCGGTTCTTTGTTTATATAAAACGGAAGGCCGTTTATTTCAGCATAATCTGTTTTTATTTTTTCATACCTTTCCTTGAGATCCTTAAATTCAAGATGCGGAATTAAATCAATGACTTTTTTTGAATCAGCATTATTCTGAAAATCAATCATCCTTTTTAAATCAGCATCAAATACATTTTTATTTTCAGACTGAAGAATTTTTCTGATGAGTTTTCTTTCCTGTGCATCGCGTTTTCTGCTCCACTCTTTTGACTGAACAACAGAAACGACGCTGTAATTATCATTTTCAACAAAATACTTTTTTATCAGAGACTCTAAATATCCTGGAATATTTTTTATATTCTCTTTGATTTTGTCAGAATATTTTTTAAAGAATATACATTCCCACGGAGATTTTTCGTAAGTCCAGGCTCTTAAAACTCTTTTTAAAAGTACGATTGCATAAGGTCCGTGATCAGGGCTTCTTTTTATTTCACGGTTTGCAAAATCAAAGCTCATAAATGTACGCTCAATATCATCCTGATCAATACCATTTTTACAAAGAGATTTTAAAGTCTGCGAAACAATATCTATAAATTCATTCTTTTTTGATTCATCAATATTTCTTAATCCAAGCGTTACTGAATAAAATCTTGCATAAACATTTGCGCCAGAACCAGGAAAAAGACTTGCACCCGGAAACTTTTTAAGAAGAACTTTTGAAACAGGAGCACAGTCGTGACCAAACAAAAGCTCACAAATAAACATAAGCTCTATTGATTCAAGCGCAATATTATCTGATTTTACAGCATCTAAAATCTGCCAGGTAAGCGCGATGCTTGGTTTTGAATCTTCTGAATCATCACTTTCTTCCGGACCAAAAGAGTGAATATTTTTTTTCGGTTTAGCTGGAGACGGCAAAGCAGCAACAGAAACACGTTTTCCGAAAGAAGAAACTTTTGAAATAACATTCTCATCAAGAAAATCAAGCTGTTCTTCAGTCGGAATATTCCCATACAAAAATACGAGACAATTGTTCGTGCAGTAATGTTTTTTATGAAATGCTTTTAATTTTTCATGAGTAAGCTCCGGAATTACAAGAGGATCTCCACCTGAATCAAAAGCATAACAAGTTCCGCCCGACACAGAATCCAGAATTGCGTCACCTGCTACAGATGTAAAAGAAGCATAATTTCCTTTCATCTCATTGAAAACTACGCCCTGAATTTTTTTATCTTCAATACGCCAGCATTCCTGTAAAAAGATTTCTTTTTTCAACAGCGGAAAGAAAACTGCATCTGCATACACTGACATCAGATTAAAATAATCTTTTTTAATAAGTGAACTTGCAGGAAACACAGTTCTGTCTGATGATGTAAATGCATTAAGATATGTGTTTACACTCTGATTTGTAAGCTGAAGAAACGGATCCTTTGCAGGATATTTTTTTGATCCACACAAAACGCTGTGCTCAAGAACGTGAGCAACTCCTGTACTGTCCTGCGGCGGAGTACGAAATGCAAATGCAAAAAGATTTTCTTCATCACTGTTATTTACATGAAATACTTCAAGTCCGCTTTTTTCATTCTTAAGAAAAATTCCAGTTGCTTCAAAATCCTGAATTTTTATAGTTTCTAAAACTCTGAACCCTTTATAAAGATCACCTTTTTTCATACGTATACTTCATCCTCATCACGACCTTCAACTCTAAGATCGCCTTTTTCCCATGCTCTTCTTAATGCTGAATAGAACATGGAAGTCATTCTCTCGCTGTCACTTTTTGTAAGATGTTCAATCATGCTTTCTTCATCAAGAATAATCTGTGCGCGGTTCTTTGAAACATTTGAAAGAATTTTATTTCTGAATCCTTCATTTTTTCCTGCGATTAAAATTGCAATATCCTTATCATCCATGTCATGAAGATAATTCTGAATAAATCTGTTGTCGCTTGCAATCACATCTTCTTCCGTAAAAAGACGTTTTCTCAAATCTTCACCAAGTTCCGGATCCTGATCACTCAAGGTTCTAATAATTGAATTTTCTGCAGTAGGATTCATGCGCTTTAAAATCTGAGCAAGAACATTTCTTCCGTCCATATTCTGCGTATTTTCCGTATTCTGAGTAAGCAACTTATCATGCAGACTTTTATCAAGCCCGATTAAAACTTCAGGATTTACAGGCTTCATTTTTGCAAGCCTAAGCATTACATTTTTTTTATTTTCCGTATCCATAAGATTGATTACGGCAGCTGCTTTTTTAGGCTCAATCTGAGAAAGAACAATCGACTGAACTCCGACATTTTCACCTTCAATAAGAATTTTAATTCGTTCCGCATTAGCTTCTGCAAGAAATTCAAAAGGCTTACCGTCCTGCATCAGCACTGATTTATTGATGATATCTTCTGCTTTTTTTGAGCCGTATGCTTTTGAAAGAATTACACGAGCTGTCTCAAGTCCACCTTCAGATTTTGCTCGCTCAACAAGACCTTCAAATTCTTCAAGAATTGAAGCACGTTCTTCCGGAGTAATTTTTTGAATCGTAGCAATTTCAGGAATTATCCGCTCTGTCTGTTCTTCCGTAAGATGTGGAAGAATTTTTGCAGCTTCATCTATTCCAACAATTACAAGAAATTTTGCGACTCTCCTGTAAAGAGAATCTTCTTCAGTTTTTGGGGAAGGGATTTTTATAAGTCCGCCGCTTGTAAGATTTTTAGCAGCTTCCTTTACATCTTCTGTTGTTGCAGAATGTTTTTCAAACCAGGTGCCGGTCCTTGCAGCAAGTTCGGCCTGAGTTTTTGTTTTTTCATCAAGTTTCTTTTTTTCTTCAAGATTATTTTTTTCAACAGTTTTTCTCAGGTTTTCAAAAACAGCTTTCTTTACAACTTTTGGTTTAAATTCTTCTGTTTTTTTTTCAGCCTCAGCTTCTTCCTGCATTTTTTTATAAGCGCTGAGAACAACATCATCCATATTCATTTTTTTATCCCCACGTTTAAATTAAACCACAAAATGAGACGGCAAATCAATCTCAAAAATACGAGTTTCACCGTTTACCGGAATCATAAGTCTTGTAGATGCAAGCATAAGTTTTTTCATTCCAAGTTTTTTTGCAAGCTTATTCAATTTAAAATTTCCATGCTTATCATCTGCAACAATCGGGCAGCCGGCCTTTGCAAGCTGAATTCTAATCTGGTGCATTCGTCCCGTTCCAAGTGTAAGGTGCAGCTTTGAAAGTTCAAATTCCTTAATACCGTCTTCAGTTTCCACAGAAAATTTTCTTGTCTCAACAACCTTAAATTTTGTAATTGATTTTTGTGTGCGGCCATGAGCCTCTATAGTTCCTGATAAAGTTCCGCATGTCATTTCTTTGCCTTTTATCACCGGCTTTCCAAAACACCACGCAGTATATTCCTTTTGTACTTCATCAGTTGAAATTAAGTTCGTCCATTTTGCAGCAGCAGAAGATGATTTTGCAACTATGAGGATTCCGCTCGTTTCCTTATCCAGACGATGAACAAGAAAAATTTTATATCCCATCTGAACCGAAAGATCCTGATCAAGTGAATGAGAAATTCCGGCACCACCCTGTACCGAAACTCCGGATTCTTTGTTTATCAATATGATTTCATCATTTTCAAAAAGTATTGTAAAAATCTTCATGTACCGATAATTTTATATATAATTTGCTTTTTTTTCAAATTATGATTTTATTAAGCAAAAGATATTTTACAAAAGGATTTTTTATGAAAAAATTTTATCTGATTTTTATTTCTGCACTGATTTCAATTTCAACTGTTTTTGCAGAGAGAACTTTACTTGAAGGATTTTCACAGAATGTAAACATAGACATTCCATCAGGTTTTAAGCTTGTTGCAAACAACGGAACAACTTCATATCAGCTTGAAAGCGACTGTGTTCCTGTTACTGCAATAATTAAAATCCACGAAGCAAAAGCTTTTAAATCAACAAAAGATGCACTTTCCGACACACTCAAAAAACTTGGTGTAAAATCTGACATTGACACAATTTCCTGGAGAGGCGGAATTCAGTCACTTGGAATGTTCAGCGGGAACCTCATGGGGAAAAATGTTTCCGGATTTGCAGTTACTGTTATCATTCCTGAAAATAAAAAAATGATTACAGTTGCGTCATGGTGCCCGGAAGAACAGAAAGATCTTTCCAGCCTCACGATTACAAGCCTGTTAGACAGCATAAACATCGATGTAGAAAGTCATTTTACAAGCGGCCTTTTTACAAGCTATGCATTTCCTGCCTCAAAAAAAACTGTTGAAGTAATGACTGAAATCGACGGAAAAGAAATTAAATCAAAGCTTTTTTCAAATGACATGGAAGCTGCAGAATACGTAATTGAAAGAGAATACAGCATCTTAAAACTTTATCAGCAGAGAAATGACTGGAAAGAAGCCTGGACAAGATACTACAGAATGATTTTCCGAGATTCATGCTCACGACTGAGACAATTTGCCTTTGATGCAGAATCAGCTCTTGCCTCAGACTGCAGTGATTACACAGATTATGCACAAAAACTTCTTGAATGGACTCAAACTTTTAAATATGAACGCGAAAAGTCTTCAAGTGATTTTGCTTCATTGCCATCAATTCTTCTAGGCGGAGGCAGCGACTGTGACAGCAGATCTATGCTGCTTGCGGTAATGCTTCAGTGTGCAAATCAGGATGCAATAATGTTTGTGAGTGCTGTACATTCTCACGCAGTTGCAGGCCTCGTTTCAGATCATCCAGGATTCTGTTTTAAGGCAAATGGAAAAGATTATCTTATCGGGGAAACTACAGCAAAAGATATTTCATGGGGGAAAATAAATCAGTCTCAAAAAGACCAGAAAGACTGGATTACAGTTATGCTTCCGTAGTTATGTCTCATTAATTTTCACACCGATACTAAATCTGCTTCAGTACCGGTGCAAAATCATTCTGCATGACAAAAATCAACAGAAATTTAATTACTTTATCAAAAGATTATAAGCTTCCATTGCATCTTTTGCATTTACAAGCTTTTCCATAAGTCCCTCTTCCTTAAGCTTTGAACTAAAGAAAGAAAGAGTCTTAAGATAATAACTGTGCTGATTAAATGCCGCTGCAATCATAAAAAGAATCTGAACAGGCTGATCATCAATCGGGGCAAAGTCGATAATTTCACATTTTGAAATTCCAACTGACATTACAAGATCCGTAACGCTTGAAAGACGAACATGAGGAATTGCAAGTCCGCGTCCCAAAGAGGTAGACATAAGCTCTTCACGCTTAAGAATTTCTACTTCAAGCTCTTTTGCATCTTTAATCTGAGGAGCCGTAGAAAGGTTCTGAGCAAGTTCAACAAGAGCATCATGCTTTGTCTGATGATTCAAAAACACAATTCTTTCTGGAGAAAGAATATTTTTAACCTGAACAATAATATCGTCAGCCGGTTTTGATGATGAGAGGCGCTGATTAACCCAGTTTTCAATCTCTGATTTCTTAAATCTCCAGACTGTACCAATTTTTCCGCTTGGAATCTCACCTTTCTGAGCCCAATCATATACAGTGCGTTCACTTACTCTTAAATAAGCTGCAACTTCTTCTATTGTAAGAATATCGTCATTCATGACAAACCCCATACTTTCATTGATAATTTATGTAATATTTTGCATTCTTTGCGGTTTTTTGTCAAGAATTTTTTTTTAACAAGAAAATCCTAATTTATACTTAATTCGTATCTCTCCACGGGAAAAAGAACGATTTCAAAGAACGAATCCCGATTAATTTTCGTTCTTTCTGCAAAAGTTGTCCCCACGGAACCATTTTTCGTTCCTTTACTGAAAGCTCTGGATTTACTTCAAGCCAGTCATACTTATACAAGAGGACCTTAAATGCACAAACCTGAGTCTGTAAAACTGCAGCAATTCCCGGTATAACAAACATAAACGGAATAGAAATCAGCAGGTTAAAAAGATTAAGAAAAAGCATTTTTACAGAAAATCCCATATTGTCAAAAAAAAGTATCAGACATTTTTTAAAACATTTCTTAAAATTGTTTCCCATCAATGAATAAACTGCATAAAAATACTGAACAGAAAGCAAAAGAGTAACACAAACCCAGAAAATTATCACAAGAACAATAAAAGCCACACTTTCAATCGGAGTTCCGCGGTTATTTCGCCACATTTTTAAATAAAAAGGAACTGCAACCTTAAGAATTTCGATTATTATACCCACAAAAAGGCCGAATAAAGCTCCAGTTTTAGAATGATTTAATAATCCGTGGAATAAGTCATCATATCTGGGAGTTTCAAATAAGGCTATTTTTTTTGCACATGTTGAATAAGAAAAAAGGACAATTCCAGCAATAACTGAGGCTAAAAGTTCAAGCAACGCACGAAAAACATAAAATCCACCTCCGGAAGGGAGAAAAACCTGAGAAAGACCGGCAAATACAGCTGCAGCAAATCCAATCAGCATGATAAAATTTGAAATTATTACAAAAAACAGATTATCCCATATTCCAAAAAAACTTTTCTTAAAAAACAATCCAAACATGAAAATAAATATAATCTGTATGAACAAAAAAAACAATAAACGAAGCATTTTCAAACTGTTCAAAGCCTTAACTCTTACTGTTTTTTTCACTATACTTGACCCATGAATTACAGCAAGCAGTCAATTGTAGCTTTGATTTCCCACATTCATACAAAAACCCAGGAATTTACAAACAAATTTCTTTCACAAAAAGGAAATTTTGTTTCGTCACACGGATTTATACTATACCAGTTGTCCGTAAATGAAAAACTTTCCATGGGAGAACTTTCACGTCTTATAAACAGAAACAAATCAACAACGACAACACTTGTAAAAAAACTGACTGAAGAAGGCCTTGTTGAACTTAAACAATCTGAAACAGACAGCAGGATTAAATACATTTTCCTTACCGAGAAAGGTCATGAATATAAAGATTTTACAGGAGACATTTCAAAAGAACTTCTTTCAGCCTGCTACAAGAATTTTAGTGAAACGGAAAAAGACCAGTTGCTATCCCTTTTACTAAAGATGAGCCGTAATTTTGATTAAAAAAAATTTTATAACACAAAAAGGCCCTTTTTCAAGAGCCTCTTAATGAGATATATTTTTCGGTAAAATCAAACCAGCAGATTATTTAAGAGCTGCACTGATTCTTTCAAGTACCTTTTTGCGGTCCAAAGGCTTAACAATGTAGTTCTTTGCACCACTAAGAAGAGACTTCTTTACAAGTTCTTCCTTTCCAAGGGCACTTACCATTACGACACGTGCATTCTTGTCAAATGCGATAATCTGTTCCAATGCTGTGATACCATCCATGCGTGGCATTGTGATATCCATTGTAACAAGGTCAACATTTGGACAAAGTTCCTTGTACTTGTCAACACCTTCTTTACCATCCTGAGCAGTAGCTACGATTTCATAACCATCGCTTGAGAGGATCTGAGTAAGCTGTTTTGCTACGAACATGGAATCGTCAACAACAAGAATACGATACTTTGTACCGTCTACTCTTTCCCCTTCTGGAGGACGATCATTGATTGTTGGAAAATCCTGTTTTGTTTTCATTCTATGCTCCTTAAATTATGCGCGTTCACGAATTGCAACGTTTACTTCAATTTTACCAAAGTCTGTAATAAGCGGAACAATCAATGCTTCAACATTTTCCGAACCGCCACCCAATGCTGCAATTTCCATCTTTTCACCTGCAAACAAAGCTGGAGGTGTAAGATCGAATTTAAATCCAAGATCATGCAATTTTGTAACAGCCTGTGCAGTGATAAGGTTTGCCAATTCACTGATTGTAGCCTTTGCAAGATCATCAAATTTCTCAATTTTTTCCATGTTCATCTGTGAAGCAATATTAAGTGCTGTTTCAAAAGTCATATCAAAAAGAACACGACCTTCAACATCACCAGCAAGACCTACAAGTGCAGCAACACCCATTACAGGCATAGCTGTTGACTTAAGATACAAGTCACCTCTTTTAACCTCAGCTCCACCAAGAACTTCTTTTAATACTCTATATGAAGTCTCTACAAATGGATTGATGTACTCTACTCTCATAAATTCCCCCTAATAAGGTTACTATATTTTCTTTATTTTGAATATACCGAAATATTTTCTGAATCGGATCTGTTCCACCCGTCAATTTCAATATTTTCATTGTCACCAACAATTATAACACCATTACCTTTGATTTTCTCGCTAAACTCCTGCAAAATTTTATTTTGTGTATTTTCAGGAAGGAAAGAAAGAATATCACGTGCAAAAATAATATCCACTGGAGGAAGATTATTTGTATTTGCACAGTCATGATATTCAAACAAGATTGAATCCTTTATGTCTTTTACAAAAGTACTGTCACCGCTGATTGTTCTGGCAACGTATGGCGAATACCAGTCTGAACTAGCTTCTGCAGAAAGATTCATAAGAGGTGCATTAGAAACTGCAAGAAGATCAGTATCATGACCATAAATCTTTATTTTTGCATTCGGATATTTCTTTGTAAGAATACATGCAAGAGAATAAGCTTCATAACCTCTTCCACATCCCGGATTCCATACAACAATATTCTTTGCTGTATTTTCAGGAAGGACTTTTTCTACAGATTCCGCATAATCCTTAGTCCACCATGTATTATTGCATTTTGAATAGAATGGCTTAAGGAAGTCATCAACATCATTTTCAGTCTGAAGCTGAGTTTTTCCTTCACCCTTTTCTGCAAGCCACTGCTCATAACGCTGCTTTGTCCATTTTTCTGTAACACTGCTTACTGTAAACTTTCTGAAGGAATTCAATGAACCTGCAATGAAATTCAAATCAACTTCGGCTTTTTTTGCCTCACCTTCAGCTTCTTTCTCTATAGTCTCAGTCTTCTTTTCTTCAGGAGCTGCTTTCTGTTCAACTGCAGGCGTTTCCTGTTTTGCTGCAGCCTGCTGAGCTTCTTCTGCCATTGCTACTGCACGACGCTGCTGAGCCTGTCTCTGTGCTGTTTCTGCAAGCTCCTTTTCTTCTTCCGGTGTTTTAACTCCGAAAATTTTATCAAGATCAAGCAAAACATACAGATTATTTTCTGCTTCTACAACACCATAAATATACTTGATGTTAATATCACCAAATAATGGATGTGGAGGCTGAATTGAACTCTTCTGGATTCCTACAACCTTATCAATCTTATCTACAATAATTCCAAAAATCTGTTCATCAACAGTAACGATGAGCATATTTTCAAGATAATTATCATCTTTTTCTTCAACTTCACTATTAAAGAAAAGTCTCAGATCAATAATCGGAATAATATCACCACGAAGATTGTATACACCGCGTACAAAATGAAGTGTATTTGGAACATATGTAAAATGGCTTGCCTTTGCAATTTCCTTAACATTCATAATGTCGATTGCATAAGCTTTTCCTGAAAGAGAAAATGTTACCATTTTATAATCAACGATTGAGAGATTCTTTTTTTCTTCCGAAAGCTGATCAGAAGAAAGAGATTCTGCCCGGTCCATTGTATTTGCAAGGACTTTGAGTTTTTCCTGAATACTTGCCATAACCTAACTCCTTGATCCCTTAAGGACTTCAGCTTCCCTAAGCTGTTGTGCATCAAGTTCCTGCTTTACACCAAGTTCCAGAAGCTGATTTACGTCCACGATGAGGGATACAGATCCATCACCAAGAACCGTAGCACCAGCAATACCAGGAGATGCTGAAAACTGATCCTGAAGAGGCTTGATAACAACGTCTTCTTCACCAATAAGTTCGTCAACCATAACACCGATCTTCTTTTCTGCAGAACCTACAATAACAATAAAGCAGTATTCTCCGTCATCGGTTTTTCTGATATTGAAAAGTCGTCCAAGTCTAAGGATTGAGATGACTTCATTACGAACATTAAGAACTTCGTAGTTATCGATTGTATTAATTGATTCTTTCTTTACTCGCTGACTTTCAACGACATTCGTAATCGGGATTGAATAAAGTTCTTTTCCGACACGAACAAGGAGCCCCTGAATAATAGCAAGGGTAAGAGGCAGTCTGATTGAGAACTTAGAGCCTTTACCAAGTTCACTTGAAACGCTGATTGTACCCTTAAGTTTTTCAACCATCGTCTTTACAACATCAAGACCTACACCTCGTCCAGAAACATTGCTGATCTTATCACTTGTAGAGAAACCAGGAAGGAAAATAAGATTATATGCTTCCTGATTAGAAATAACCTTGTTTGGACTGATAAGCCCCTTCTTGACAGCCTTATCACGAACCTTATCAACTTCAATACCCTGACCGTCATCCATAATGTCGATTACGATCATGTTACCTTCATTTGCAGCTTTAAGAGTAAGTGTACCAGTTTCGTCCTTACCTGCTGCCTTTCGAACATCAGGAGTTTCAATACCATGGTCTACAGAGTTTCTTACACAGTGCATGATTGGATCAAGAAGATCATCAACAACTGTTTTATCAAGTTCTGTTTCTTCACCTTCAATTACAAGATTTACTTTACGGCCAAGATCACGGCTGAGGTCACGTACAACACGAGGAAATCTGTTGAAGATTGTTCCGATTGGAACCATTCGAATCTTCATAACACCTTCCTGAAGTTCACTTGAAATACGTCCAAGGTTCTGTGTTGTAGAACGATATTTTGTAGAAGAAGCCTTAAATTCATTTTCAAAAGAATCAAACCATCCGCTCATATCACCATAATCTTCAACAAGCTTCTGTTTAATTTCTTTTATTGTTGCACCATTCTTAACATCTTCAAGATATCTTGTAAGTGTTTCCATAAGACGGCGCTGTTTTTCTTTATAAGAACCATTTAAATTCTGCAATTTTACCTGAAGATCAGCCATCTGAAGACCATTCTGATTAAATGCAGCTTTTGTAATAACTGTTTCAGAAACAAGGTTCATGAGATTATCAACACGCTTTGAATCTACACGAAGAATTGAACTTGTCTGAGCTGCATGTGCACCTCCCGCTGCAGGTTTCTTTGCTTCTGCCTTAGGAGCGTCTGATTTTGGAGCCTCAGATTCTGTTTTAGGAGCTTCAGCCTGTGGAGCAGGTGCAGCTTCTTCAGTTTCCTTTTCTTCCGGAGCTGGAGCTGATACGGCTGCAGGAGCGGCTTCAACAGGAGAACCACCGGCAGATGTTACTTCACGCGCATCAACTGCAGTTGTAACATCATCAAGGAATGCTGCATCTTCAAGAACATCTCCACCAGAAGGTGTAGCAACATAATATACAACCTGAGGATGAAATTCATCTTCATAAAGTTCTTCAAAATCAGGAACCGTCTTCAATACAGTACCTGCATTTTTGAGAGCAGCAAATACCTGAATACCACCAACACTGTTCATAGGATTTGCTTCGTCAAAAACGACATTAACAGACCAAAGCTTCTGTCCTTCTTCAGTTGCATCCTTAAGTTCCTTAAACTCATCCTCAGAAAGAGGAGGAACAGGAGATATTCCATTATCTTCTGCTGCAGGAGCTGGAGCTGCTGGTGCAGGAGCCGGTTCTTCTTTCTTTGCTCCAACCATACCTGCAGGAAGCTTTACTCCGCTTGAGCCGCTTTTCTTTTTCTTTGAATCTTTTTCAGGAATGAATCCCATAATTTTTTGAACAAGACCCGAAACATCTTCTTCGTATACGGAACCGCCCTTTCTTGATTCAAGCATAGATTTAATTGTATCTATTGAAGTAAGCAAAACATCAACAATAGGTTCAGAAACATCAACAAGTCCACCTCGAAGAGCATCAAGCAAATCTTCAACATCATGGCAGAATGTTGCAAGTTCCGTCATTTCAACTGTAGCAGAACCACCCTTCAATGTATGTGCCGCACGGAAAATTTCGTCGATTGCGTCATGGTTTGAAGGATCACTTTCAATAACAAGAATATTACTTTCAAGCGTATCTACCTGCTGTTCGGCTTCGGCAAAAAAATCATTGAGAAGTTCTTCATTATTTGCGTCAAAATAGTCACTCATACTATATATTTTAATCGGAAAATTTCATAAGTCAAGTTAGGGGTATTTTTTTTTAAGATTTATTTCATTTTCTTTAATCATTTTTAAAATCAATAAACTTTTAAAACTTACCATCTTATTTTAATTAACTCCTGAAACAAAAAATCCGATAATAAACTAAAGGTCTAATTTTGGAGGACTTAATTGAAACGCAGTATCTGTGCACTTTTTTTAGGATTTTTAACATATGCAGGCTCATTTGCCTTTGACAAGCCATTTTTCAGCGGTTATGCAGGATTTCAGACAAATCTTCAGAATGCAAGTGATTCAAGTCTTTTAAATAAAAATGTCACTGCAGAAACATTCTTTTCCGGTCAGCTTGATTTTTCTGGAAAGGTATTTCTTAGGGGAGAATTTTATGTTCTCTCAGCAGAAATGACAAACAGCAATATTCTTTCAGGATATGAAGATGCAAATGCTTATTTCAGGCTGGAAGATATTTCTGCAACATTAAAAACAAATTCTACAAATGCAAGTCATTATATATCTGTATTCATGGGAAATTATGAACCAATAGGCTCAGACCTTTTCCTCCAGAGACAGTTTGGTATAGAACCGATTTCTTCTGCTTTTACAACAAGCTGGCAGGGAATTGAAGGCTCATCTATCATTCCTTCATATCAGACTGGAGTTTCATACGTTTACCATCCGCAGAGTAATTATGCACTTGAATTCAAGGGATACAAAAACAGTTCTGATGAAAATTCGATTGCAGGCGGACTTTCTACAAATCATACAGACGGAATCGACTTTGCTGGAAGATATGCAGCATTATTTGACAGAGCAACAGTCGACCTTCAGCTTTCTGTAGATCTTCCACTTGAAAAGAAAGATGCAAATGGAAATGATGTTTTTCTTCTTATCAAAAAAATCAGGCTTAACGGCGGATTTTCACTTCTTCTTGGAAACCGATATACAACTTCTCTATTCCTCCAGGGAGGATATGAAGGCTATGTAATCAATGGCGACAGCTCAGACAAAGAATTCTCAATCAAAAATGTTTACGCATTTTCTGAATCAAGATTTTCTACAAGCAGATTCAATATGGGCGTTGCAGTGTTCAACATTCCTGTAAAAAGCGCAGTAAGCATGACATACCTCAAAAACATTGTTTACGAAAATCCTAGTGCAGAAAGTATTTTTGGAGCAAATGTAAACATCTACTCTGATAAACTGTATTTTGATTCAACAAATTATACACTTGGGATCCACGCTACCTGGGTAATGACAGATGATGACGCAGAATCACTTCTGGACAACAGATCACAAATCGCAGAAAAACTTCTTCATGAATTTAAGCTTACACCATATACTTCAATTAATATTCTTGGTGGATCACTTTCTGCTTCCGTAACTTTGAACTGCTATGATCTTATTACTGATTTTTCACACTCAATAAGCGGAAATATAGGATTTAAGACAAGTTTCTAAAATATAGCAGCTGATTTCAGGAAAGTTCCAGAGAATAACCTATTCCGCGGAAAGTTCGGATTTTTGTCCTGATTCCAAGCTGCTCCATTTTTTTTCGCAAAAAAGAAATGTAAACTTCAACGTTATTATATTCAGCGTCGCTGTTTCCACCCCAGATTTTTTCAATGATCTTTTCTTTTTTAAGAACATTGTTTTTGCTTTCGAGTAAAAGTTCAAGAATGGAGAATTCCTTAAGGGAAAGCCTTGTGGAATCTCCTTTCTGATTTTGAATTTCACATGTGCTTTTATTAAGAAACAAGTCACCATATGAAATTTTGTCTTCTTTTAATTCACCCTTTCTTCTGGTTAAAGCCCTGACTCTGGCAGCAAGTTCTGCTAAATCAAAAGGTTTCTTCAGATAATCATCAGCACCGGCATCAAGAGCCTCAACTATGTCATCTGTTTCCGTCAAAGAAGAAAGCATTAAAAGAGGAACACTATTGCCCGCTTTCCTTAACTGATCAACGAGCAAAAGCGATTTTTCCTGAGAATGAGAAATATCCAATATTACAATGTCATAGATTTGGGAATTGGCACATTCAATGCCTTCTTCCGTCGTGTAGACTACGTCAACTCCAGCCTGGCTTCGCTGAAGGAATTCAGCTAATCCCTGAGAAGTTCGTAAGTCATCATTTATAAGAAGTATTCTCATAAGGATTAGTTTAATGCACAAAAGATAAAAAAAAAGATTTTGGGAAAAAAATTACTGCATTTTATTTTTAAGATTTTTCATTACAAAAGTATTTTCTCTCTCGCGTTCTTCAAGTACTCCATCAATATATTTGATTGTTTCCCTGTTCTGAGGAATAACAAATTTATCAAGGGCATTTACACGTCGCTGCGTTTTCTTTACTTCCCTTGCAAGTCTCCAGGCGATTGTCCTTAATCCGGCCATTTGAGTAATAAGCTCAAGAAGTTCAAAAAAATCAGCCATTACTTCATCACTGTCTGCAAACGAACCAAGAAAAGATGAAAAAAGCTGTCTCTGCGGAAGTTCAACATCAAGAGATGTAAAGTTCATTCCAGCAAGAGAAACAGGTTTAGTAGTGATATTGAAATCGTAAGAAATACCCTGTCCTAAATGTTCAACGCGGTCACCACCAAGAGCAACCAGCATACTTTTTAATGCAGGATAGGCTTTCTGAATGCATGCATCCATCTGATTTTCAAGCTGCTTAACACGATCAAGAATACGCATAAGTTCCATCACAAGAATTTCACGCTTCTGCTCAAGAAGTTCATATCCTTCAGTGCTGACTGCAAGCTGATCTTTCAAATTGAGAAGATTGGATTTTGTCGGTGCAACATTCAGTTTTGCCATTACTCTGATTTAACCTCAAGCTTCCTTAGGAAGATATTTATCAATGAATTCGTCTTTGATTCTGTAAAGTTCTTCACGAGGCAATATAGAAAGAATTTTCCATCCAAGATCAAGAGTCTCATCAATAGAACGATTTTCAAATTCACCCTGGGTAAAGAATTTTCCCTCAAGTTCTTCTCCAAACTTAAGATATTTTCTATCCAGTTCTGAAAGCTCTTCCTCACCAACAATCGATGCAAGATTTCTGATTGATTTAACTTTGCTGTAAGAAGCAAAAAGCTGACTTGAAACAGATGCATGATCTTCGCGAGTCATTCCCTTTCCAATACCGTCTTTCATCAAACGGCTTAAGCTTGGAAGACCTGATACAGGCGGATACATCCCTTTCTGACTCATTTCACGATCAAGAACAATCTGCCCTTCAGTAATATAACCGGTCAAGTCTGGAATCGGATGAGAAATATCATCATTTGGCATTGAAAGAATCGGAATCTGAGTAATTGAACCTGTAGACCCCTGAACTTTTCCAGCACGTTCATAAAGTTCTGCAAGATCCGAATACAAATATCCAGGATAACCTTTACGCCCCGGAACTTCACCGCGTGTCGTAGAAATTTCACGCAATGCTTCACAATAGTTTGTCATGTCAGTCATTACAACAAGAACATGCATATTACACTCATAGGCAAGATATTCTGCGGCAGTAAGTGCACAGCGTGGTGTGATGATTCGTTCAATTGAAGGAGCATCCGCCAGTGACTGAAACATTACAACTTTTGAAAGAACACCAGATTCCTCAAATGTATGCTTAAAGAACTGGGCAACATCATATTTAATTCCCATTCCTGCAAAGACCATAACAAAGTCTTCATCAGAATTTAAAATCTTTGCCTGACGAATAATCTGGGCCGCAAGCTTATTGTGTGGAAGACCGTTTCCAGAGAAAATCGGAAGCTTCTGGCCGCGAATCAAAGTATTCATTCCATCAATGGAAGAAATTCCAGTCTGAATAAAATCCCTCGGATAAACACGAGCGTATGGATTAATCGGATTTCCGTTTACATTAACCTTTTTGTCACTGATAATTTCAGGGAATCCGTCAACAGGTTTTCCAAGCCCGTTAAAGATTCGACCAAGCAGTCCTTTTCCAACTCTCAGTTCCATCGGATCCCTAAGGAATTCAACAGTTGTATTTTCAAGATCAAGACCTGTAGTAGAACCGAAAATCTGAACTACAGCTTCTTCTTCATTTAAGTCAATAATTCGGCCTGTACGCTTTTCTCCGAATTTATCGCGGACACAAACAACTTCTCCATAAAAAGAGTTTTCAGTTCTTTTTACGGCAACAATTGGTCCGTCTACAGAATTAAGCCCTGAATATTCTACACCTTTCATACAGCCTGCTCCTTTCTGTACATGCGTTCAAGTTCTGCCATCTGATCATCAAGGTGATTTCTTATTGCAGAAAGATTTTCAAGTTTATCATTTGGAACCGTACTTTTTGCACGGACAATTTCATTTTTTACTGAAAGATCATTGATTTTCTGAAGCGGACAACCATTTTTTACAAGTTCAACCGCATGAGCATAAAAATCCATTATTAAAAGAAGAATTTCAAGCTGTTTCTGCGGAACTGAATAACAATCAATTTCATCAAAAGCACTTTGCTGAAGGAAGCCGTTTTTAATCATTTCACAGACAATAAGAATTACACGTTCTGATTCAGGTAAAGCATCAGCTCCGATAAGACGTACAATCTGCTGAAGACGCTGTTCCTTTTTCAAAAGATCAAGTGCCTTGATTCTGACATTTGCCCAGAGCGGATCAAATTTGTCCCACCATTCCTTTATTTCAGATGCATATTCCGAATATGAATCAATCCATCCGATAGCAGGATAATGACGTGCATTTGCAAGCTCACGGTCCAAAGCCCAGAAACATCTGATGAATCGCTTTGTATGCTGAGTAACAGGTTCAGAAAAATCTCCACCTGCAGGACTTACAGCACCGATTACACTTACGCTTCCAAGGGAACCACAAAGAGCCTTAACTCGACCGGCACGTTCATAGAATTCTGCAAGACGAGTTGGAAGATATGCAGGATAACCTTCTTCAGCAGGCATTTCTTCCATACGACCTGAAAGTTCACGAAGAGCTTCAGCCCAGCGGCTTGTACTGTCTGCCATGATTGCAACATGAAGTCCCATGTCACGGTAATATTCTGCAAGAGTAATTCCTGAATAAAGAGAAACTTCACGGGCTGCAACAGGCATATTAGAAGTATTTGCAATAAGGATTGTTCTTTCCATCAGAGAACGGCCCGTTCTAGGATCAATAAGAGTTGGAAATTCTGTGAGAACATCAGTCATTTCATTTCCACGCTCACCGCATCCAATATAAACAATAAGATCTGCATCACACCATTTTGCAACGGCATGCTGAGTCATTGTCTTTCCTGTACCGAACCCTCCTGGAATGGCGGCTGTTCCACCTTTTGAAAGAGGGAAAAATACGTCGATTACACGCTGACCTGTAACAAGTGGCTCAGTAACCTCAAGTTTCTGTGCAAAAGGACGTGGTTTTCTAAGGGGCCAGTACTGACTCATTCTGATTTCTTCATCAAAATCCGTAATGGCGATTACTTCATCAACAGTATAAGTTCCACTGCCTTTAAAAGACTTTAGAATCTTTCCGCGAATATTAGGAGGAACCATTATTTTATGAACAATAGAACCCGTTTCCTGTACAGAACCGATGATTTTTCCAGGTTCAATGGAATCCCCTTCCTTCAAAAGAGCTGTAAAATCCCATTTTTTTTCTGCATCAATAGGTTCAGTGCGCTGACCCGGCAGAAGGAATGCACCTTTATCTTCATACATTTCCTTTAGAGGACGCTGAATTCCATCGTAAATTGTACCTACAAGTCCCGGACCAAGCTTAAGTGAAAGTGGTCTTTCTGTAGAAAGAATTTCTTCTCCAACACTCAAGCCTGAAACATCTTCATAAACCTGAATTGTAGTTTTTTCTGTGCTCTGACGAATAATTTCGCCGATAAGCTGATTTTTTCCAACATAAACAACATCGTAAAGGCCGCTTTTTTCAAGCCCCTGCGCATAAACAATCGGTCCAGAAATTCGTGTGATGTGTCCTGTAATCATTCAGGCAACCTCCCGCCAAACAAAGCAACGGCAAGCTGCTGTGTATTGTCTGCTAAAATTTCTTTTATTTTTTCGTCAAGTGTAAGCCTTAATGTAATCTTTCCATCATCAGATTTAAGGATAATCCCCTCCCTAAACTTAAGACCACGAACACATTCATCTTCCAGAAGAATTATATTTCCTTTTGAAGACGACTTTACATTGACCATTGATTTCAAAACTTTTTCTGCATCGGCTAATTCAAAACCAAAAACAACCGCTTCAACAGACTTATCTTTCAAAAGTTCCTTTGAAGAATCGAGCATTGAAACAACAAGACTAAGTCTTTTTTCCTGCCCCATATTTTCAAGATAAGCATTCATTGCATCCATTACAGAATTATAAATATAATCAACAAGAATGCGCTGTTTTTCCAGAAGAACAGAAGATTCAAGATTCTTTTTAAAAAATTCGATGCGGTCCCTGGAAGCTTTCTCTAGCTCCTTTCTGGCGTCATCAATCATTCCATCCACTTCGTCTAAAATTTTCTTAGACTGGACTTCTGCGTTACTGAGGATTGTAGCCGCACGTTTCTCACAATCGGCTTTGATCTGCTGATCCAATATTTCTGATGAACGTAATTCCTGCATAATTAAACACTTATTCCCACTGCCTCACGTATAGAGTCAGTTAAAGTTTTATGGCCTTTCAAATGACCTAAAAGCCCCGGAATTTCAACAATCAAAGGAGATTTTGCCTTTAACTGCCAGTCCTGAACTTCTTTTGAAAGCATATCGGAAACATCTTCTGTAAGAATAAGGACCTTGGGTCTGTCTTTTTCAGTTAACTCATTAACCTGAGATGACTGCCCCGTCATTTTTAAGAATGAGTCCAATGCTTCCTGTCTGTTTGTAACGGCAGAACCTGAAACTCCAGCCAGCTTAAAGCCAAGCACAAGTTCACGCTCCCCTAATACATAATAATTCATAATTTCAAATCAAAATTCTCCGGCAAAAAAACTGCTTTATCACCAGAATCTTCGCCGGCATATCATACTTGAGCATTCCGCAGACAAAAAATCTGCAGAATAAAGGACAATCCGTCTTTTAAAAACTCACATAATGATAATAAACAATGCTACAAGGAATCCCCACAAACAAATACCTTCAGCAAGACCTACGAAAGGAAGTGCTTTTCCTGAAAGTTCTGCATTTTCACTCATGGCACCCATAGCTGCACTACCGATTTTACCAACAGCTGCACCACCACCGATACATGCGATGCCAACGGCAATAGCTGCTGCAATGTACTTAATCGAACTTGCAGAAGACTTTGATTCAGCCTGCTGTTCAACCTTCTGCTCATCCTTTGCACCGTCATTCTTTGTTTCCTGTGCAAATACTACTGCAGATCCAATCATCATGATCATCATCAATGCAAAAAACTTCTTTTTCATAACAAAACCTCTTATATTTTGAGAATTAATCTCTAGTTTCCAATATATTCAAATCTGAACGGCTTAAACTCACGTCCAGTATCCGAGAAGAACTTGCTGAAAAATTCATAGTACTGAAGACGTACAACCTGAATTGCAACAATCATTCCTTCAAGAACTACAACAATTCCATTTCCAATTACAAGAACAAGAATTCCAGCAGGTCCCGGAGCAATTCCAGCCATCATTTCAATGATAAATCCAAGTACCGCATGTGCAAGAGCAAAAGCACCAACACGAAGGAAGCTTACAGTATTTGAAAGATATGAAGAAAGAACTTCAATAATTTCAACAACCGCAGCGATTACCGCACTGAATACACCATTTTCAAATACAGGCCTGTGACCTTCAATCAGTCTTTCAAAAACCTCACCAAAGGCTGTAAGGAAAAGTGAACCTCCGATTATGCACCAGTCATAAAAGGCCGGAACATGTCCCAAAAAAGCAATCCTCAGTGCAAAAGAAATTACGTACCAGAAGAAAACTGCTCCTGTAATTCCAGTCTTTCCGAAAATTGCCTTACCGTAATGCCTCAGATTAAACTGATTTATTACATTAATTATAATACCACAAGTGTTGATTACAAATCCAACCCCAACAGTAAATCCAAAGAACATGAACATATTGAGAATACTGTGACTGTCACTTGAAGGCATCATGTGAAGAATTACATCCCGAGGTTCACCAAAAAGCCCGGTCAAAAATCTTGAAAGAGGAACAAGGAGCGTTGTATTTGCAAAGAATTCGCCGGTAAGAATACCCATTATTGTTGAGCTTAAACCTATTGCAATAAACACGATATCAAATTTTTCCCATCCGCCGAGCTTAACTTTTTTAGCTGCCATAAGAATACCAAGAATAAGGAATACAAGCCCCTGACCTGCATCACCGAACATTATACCAAACAAAAGTGTAAAGAATATTGCAACAAACGGAACCGGATCAACACAGCCATACAACGGAGAACCATAACTGAAAATCATTCGTTCAAAATTGCGGATTATGCGACCGTGTTTAAGCTGAACCGGAACTTTTTCCTGCCCATTTATAACATCCCGAACTTCACTTGGGAGGAAAGACCTGATTGATGCTCTTGATCGGGTAATTTCATCTATTTTTTTTACAAATGATTTTTCCTGATATTCCGGGATCCAGCCTGAAATTCTATATACATATTCCGTTGATTCAAGATTATTTTCTACTGTTTCAATTTGAGAAGCAACACAATAAATCTGCAGTAATTCAAGAAGTCTCTCTCCGTGAGTTAAAGCAAAATTTTTTCTCTGAGTACAAATTTCATCATGATTTTTCTGTGCCTGAGCGAGATTTTCTTCCAGAGTCTTTAATACATCTGAAGGAACACCCTTAAAATCTTTTGGAAGCGAAAGTTCAACAAAGCCGGCTTCTTTAAGAAGATTATCCATCTCTATTCTGTTATTTTTTGAACATGCCGCGAAAATTTTTGAATTATCTTCTCCAAGCGGTGCAAAAATACAACCAATAGTATTTTTTGACTGAAGCTCTTCAAGTTTTGTGCCATCAATTTTTCCAATCCTCATTGTAAGGAAAGAAAGCGATTCAAGTTCTGAATATGAAACATTGAGATTTGCAAAAGATTTTGCTTCCTTAAATGAAGAAGAAAGTTTATTCAGTTTTTCCTTTGAATCCAGTTCACTCTGGTAAAGTTCACGAGAGGAAATAATGATTTTTCTGGCATCATCTTCATCCTTCTGCTGTGGAAATCGGAATTCACCAGAAAGCTTTTTTACATCTTCTATATCAAGTACAGATCTTGCCTTCTGAAGCTCTTCAAAAACTTCAAGAAAATGATACTGCTTCTCTTTATCGGAGTTCTTTGAAGTAACATCCCGCTGAAATTGAAATTCACCAAATTCACCAAGATATTTTACAACATTTTTAATATCTTCCCTTAAAACCATAAGTTCAAGAAGACGCATAGGTGCTGTTCTAGCCATTCAAAGCCTCCCATTGTCCAAGACGTATGCTTTCTACAACAGTGCGGATATTGTCCAGCTCGTTGCGTTTAAGAATGTACCAGCAGACAAGCGGACATTCAGTAAAAGGATATACATGGAACATTCTATATGCATTCTTTATATATTTACGCTTAAATGAATTTGAAATCCATCTTGGATCAACACGCCAGGAAGTTCCGTCTGTATACGGATTAAGAAGATCCTTATGCTTCCATCTAAGCCATTTTTCCGCATCAGAAAGATCCCAGTCAATAATCTTCATTGCATCTTCCACAAGAGGATCCTTTTCGTTAACCTCTCCGTCCGAATATGCAAGAAGCGGAATTATGTCCTCATTTTTATAATTATAATAGATTTTAAGTCTCAAAGCCCAGACAACATTTTCAATGCTGAATTTTTCCCTGATTAAAGATTCAAGCTCTTTTCTGCATTCAGAATCAACTTTATGAAGCGACTTCCACAAATACGTTACATACTGACGGTCAAGCTTGTAATTTACAAGGCTCTGCTGTGAAAGCTCAGGTGCACAATCATACCATGATAAAGGCCCGTTTTCCGTCATTTTTTTCAGGGAAGGCCATTTTTCATAATCAATGATATTAAAGGGAGCAATATTTTTGAATTCAGGAACTTTACCTTCCTGCATTGCAAGAACTGCACCTGCACTCTTTATATTTTCATAATCAAAAAACTGAAGAAGAGATAAAAGAAATGGATGTGGTTTTGAATAATTTTTTAAAAGTCCGATAAAATCTGAAATAAACTTATCAGATGCATCTTTTTCAATCTGTTTTGCCAGAAGGATTTCAGGAACAGCCGGTACTTCAGTTTTGAAAACAAGTGACCACAATTCCTGCAGAGATTTTACTTCAAATAATTTGTGCTCGTTTTTGCCCGCAAAAGACTTTGCAAGCATACCGCTCATTTTTGAGTATAGATATGAATCAGCCGAGCTTTTGTCCATCGCCATATAAAATCTTTTCCAACCCGTTATTAAAAGAATTTACATCTTTTACAGCGGAATTCAAGTCATTATTGTAAGATTTTAAAATATTATCATGCTCTTTTGAAGCCTCTTCTTTTTCTTTAGCCTCAGCTTCATCTACTGATTTTACAATTTTAGAATATTCGTTTTTAAATCTTGCCTGAGCAGAAGCCCTGGCAGAAGCTACAGTTTCATCCGCTTTCTTCTGAGTCTCAACAAGAACTTCAGCGGCTTCCTTTTCAACTTCAATAAGATGCTGAATTACATCCATTTCTTCTGCCATATAAGCCCTCTCCTTAATGCATTTTATTCAGCTGCTGCTTCAATTGCAGGTTCTTCAGTTGCTGCAGATTCTGCATTGATTTCTGCATCCATCCAGTTTCCACCGTTTGTTTCAGCGGCTGCTGCTTCTGCATTCATTTCTTTTACAGTTGCAGAAACATCACGCTTCTTTTCCGGTCTATTAAGGAATGCAATTGAAAAAGTCAAAACAAAAAACAAAACAACAAACAAACCTGTTGTCTTAGAAAGAACAGTCTGAGTTCTTGCACCAAATGCTGCCGAATTTCCGCCGCCAAATGATGAACCCATTCCGTTATTATCTTCCGGCTGAATAAGCACGAACAAAATCAAAAATAAACAAACAATAATAAATGCTACAAGAAGAATTGTCTTAACAATATCCATTTTCTAACTCCAAAATTTTTGTTTAATCATGATACAGAAATATATTGTTTATGTCTAGTTATCCCAAAGTTTTTCAGGGTAATAGCCTGATTTGATTTTTTCAGCAATTTCCTTTTTTACAGTCTCACGATCCTCAGGATAAGTCATTCCAAACCACTGTTCTGTAGAAGTAAATACTTTAAGAGAACCTTTTCCATGCTTAACAATATCACTTGCAGCAACCGGAAGAAGAGCTTCTGTTTTAGGCTGATCAATTGAAGTTTTCTTAAAATTATCCCAGTAAACATGAAATTCTTCAAAAGCCTTCATGCTGAATCCAAAGAAATTCATACTTACAGGTTCTTTTCCGGTAAGAGAATATACATTTCCGTCAAGTTCAGTAATAATTCCGCCGTTTTTATCATAGCTGATTTTTGTATTTTCAACGATTGAATCAAGATATCCATCTTTTACTGTACATACACCACGGCTGACAGATCCGCTTTTACTCATTGTATTTCCAAGAATGTAACTTACCATTGCATGCTCTGTACAGTCGCAATCGATTGAAGAAAGATATTTTCCAAGAACTTCAAACGCCTGTCTTCCATAATAGTCATCGCTGTTGATTACGGCAAAAGGTTCCTTGAGGGCTTTTTCTGCACAAAGAACTGCATGCATAGTTCCCCACGGCTTTGTTCTTTCTGCACATTTTGAAAGTTCTTCCTGTGTAAAAAGAGATTCTTTTGTCTGGAAAACATATTCTGCATCAAAATTTGCTGCAACCCTGTCAAAAAGACGCTCACGGAAATCCTGTTCAATATCAGGACGGATTATGAAAACAATTTTACCAAATCCGCTTTTTTTTGCATCAAAAGATGAAAAATCAAGAAGACATTCTCCGTTTCTTCCAACTGCATCAATCTGCTTTACTCCGCCGTATCTGCTTCCCATTCCGGCTGCAAGAACAACAAGTGCTGGTTTCAATTTCTATACCCCATCTAATGAAAATTATTTTGTTATGGCTTCAAGGGCAATCTTCATCATATTTGTAAAAGTCAACTGTCTTTCTTCTGCCGTAGTAGCCCCGCCAAGAAGAATGAGATCGCTTACTGTAAGAATTGCAAGAGCCTTTCTATTGAATTTTGCTGCTAAAGTATATAATTCAGCGGCTTCCATTTCAACACCCATTGCATTATATTCTGCCCAGAGCTTCCAGTTCTCCTTTGTATCATAAAACAAATCACTTGACACACAGTTACCTACATTTGCCTTTATTCCAAGTTTTTTTGCAGCTTCATACGCATTCATCAAAAGCTCAAAATCTGCAATAGGAGCAAAATGAAGTCCGTTAAAACGCTGCGTATTTATTCCAGAATCAGAACATGCACCCTGAGCAAGAATTACATCACGCAAAGCAATATCTTTATTTATTGAACCACAAGTCCCGATTCTGATTGCCTTCTGAACATTATAAAACTGGAAAAGCTCATTTACATAAATACTGATTGAAGGCTGTCCCATTCCAGTTCCCTGAACAGAAACTTTTTTTCCATTATATGTTCCGGTAAATCCAAGCATACCACGAACTTCATTGTAGCAGACCGCATTTTCAAGAAAATTTTCAGCAATGAATTTTGCACGAAGCGGATCTCCTGGAAGCAGGACGAGTTCTGCGATTTCACCGTCTTTTGCATTAATATGTGTACTCATAATAAAATCCTCCGTTTAATCAAACATATAATCAAATATTTAGTTTCAATAACTATAATACACAGAAATCAACTCACAGCAGAACCCATCCCGAAAAAAGGCTTCCGCGCTACGCTTGTGCAGATTTTTTTTCGGGCATGGTCTCTGCTTCCGTTGTTTTCTGAACATATTTACCCAGCTTAAAATTAAATCTATCAATAATTATAACATGAGTAATGTTTTTTCACAAAAAAATAAAATAATGTGTAATTTTTTTTATTTTTGTTTATTATTATAGTACATTATGAAATTAACAGAGGTTAATAAAATGAAAAAAACAGCTGAAAAAATCGGAATTGCAGTAATTGCAGCAGCAGTTTCATTTGGAATTTTTTCACTTTCATGCAAAATGAAAAAAGACAATGCAAATACTGTTTTTGCCCAGAATATTGTTGTAACAGACATTCCTGAAGATTCCATGAAAATTACTCAGGGACTTCAGCAAACGTTCAGAACAATCAGTGCATCAGTTTTACCTGCAGTTGTTGAAGTTGACGTAGAAGAAACAAAAAAAATACCTGCAAATCCTTTTGGCGACATGAGTCCATTTGGAGATGATTTTGACTTTTTCTTTGGCAATCCAAGAAATAACAGAGACGAAAAGAAAGAAAGAGAATACAAAGAAAAAGGTCTTGGAAGCGGTGTAATTGTTAGAAGAAACGGCAAAAAGATTTATGTCCTTACAAATAATCACGTTGCGGGTGCTGCCACAAAAATTAAAATCAAGCTTAACGATGAAAGGGAATTTGACGGAACTCTCGTCGGCGCAGATCCAAGAATGGACATTGCTCTTGTTTCTTTTGAAAGCGATGATAAAAACATTCCGGTTGCAAAACTTGGTGACAGTGATGTAATTCAGCAGGGAGATATCGTACTTGCACTTGGAAGCCCGCTCGGATATTTTGCATCAGTAACACAGGGAATTGTAAGTGCTACAGGAAGAAGTGGCGGCCAGATTGGTTCAATTTCAGACTTCATTCAGACAGATGCTGCAATCAACCAGGGAAACTCAGGGGGACCTCTTGTAAATATTTACGGCGAAGTAATCGGTATTAACACATGGATAGCTTCACAGTCAGGCGGATCAGTTGGTCTTGGCTTCTCTATTCCAATCAACAACATTAAAACTTCAATCGACCAGTTCATCGAAAAAGGAAAAATTATTTACGGATGGATTGGAGTAAGCCTTATTGAAGTTACAGACGAATACAAGGAACAGCTGGGAATTTCAAAAACACAGACTGGTGCTCTTGCTTCACAAATGTTCATGGACAGCCCGGCAATGAAGAGCGGAATTATTGCAGGAGATTTCATTATTGCTGTAGACGGAAGAACTGTAAAAAATGTTGATGACCTAGTAATTCAGATCGGAAGAATCCCGGCAGGAAGAACCGTTAAATTTACAGTGATCAGAAACAAAGAAAAGAAAGAAATCAACGTAAAAGTTGAAGAAAGAAATGAAGAAGCTGCCAAAGACAATTCAAAACTCTGGCCTGGATTCATTGCACTTCCACTTACAGACGACATCAAAAAAGAACTGAAGATTGAAGACAAAAACATCAAGGGTATTATTGTATCCAGCGTGCAGCCAAAGTCTCCGGCAGCTTCACTGAGAATTCAGAATTCTGACATCATCACCGCAGTAAACGGAAAGAAAATAAATTCTGTTGCAGAATTCTATAAAGAACTTGATACAAACGGAAAGAAAGAAATCTGGTTTGATATTTATTCAGACGGACACACAATTTCTACAGGACATTTCAAATTCTAAAAAAAGTTTGTAACCAGATAAAATTACGTTGGTTATATTATTAAAAGACGGTAAAAATGCAAAAGCCTTCTTTATGAGACTCCTTTATTTTACAGTCCCTGAATCTGATTCGGGGGCTGTTTTTTTTACACGATTTTATAATCAGGACCGTTATGTGAATTGAAAATTTTTACAAGGCTTTCTTCCATCGGTACATTTTCACAGAAGGAAGAAAGATCAAGTGCATACGGAGAAAGAATATCATCCGGATTGTATGAAGTCTTAAGTTCGCTTTCAATGCCTTCCTGAGAAAGACGGCTGAATGCACCATTTAATCTTACAAGATCTTCTACTGCAGCAATCATGTGGAACTTTTTCTTTTCCTCAAACTTTTCATTCAAAAATGCAAGCTGAAGTTTTTCAATATCCTGATGAGAAGCATTCTGTGGCTTATACCCGATTTCAAAAGAACAGTTATTGCAAAGCTGAAATTCCTCAAAATCAGAAAAGAAAGATGTTGCATTAATTTTAAGTGCATTCAAAATCGAATTGAACCACGGAACAGCCCTTCCATAGGTATAAAATGTACTGCAGGCAAAAGCCATTCCACGGGAAAAATCCATATCCTTTGAAGAATAGATTCCAGTCGATGCAGGATCCTCATATTTATCTGCTTCAAGCTGCGGGAAATTTATGTGGTTCGGATAAAGGGAAACTGCAAGGTCAAGACGATCCCTGAAAGATTTAAATGTATCTCCTTCAAGAATTCCCCAGTTAAGACTAAAACCAAAAACAAGACCAGCTTCATTCAACAGTCCTGCTCTTCCAGAATAAAGTTTTTTATCAAAAAGAATAGTTCCGTTTTTTGAAGAAGCCGTCATCGGAATTTCTATCGAACAGTAAATTTCAGACAGTTTCTGCACAAGCTCACGATCCAGAGTTTTTGCATCTATAACAACAGAGACAAAAAGTTCAGGACAATGCTTAAGAACAAGATTCACAAGTTTGATAATCCCGCTTTTGTCCCGTGAAAACTTTTCATCGTGAATCTGAAGTTCATTTATACCCTTTTCGTTGAACTGAGGAATCTGAGAAAAAATCTGCTGTATGGAAAAATCAAATTCCTTTTCCTTCATTCAGAAAAATCCATTCTTAAAAATTACAGGAGAGGAATATTATTATTTTCACATTCTTTAGCCATATCTTCAGGCCAATAACTGACCTGTGTTTCACCGATATGAGCTTTTCTAAGGAAGAACATGCAGAGTCTTGACTGACCAATACCGCCACCGAGAGTCTGTGTAAGTTCTCCATTCAAAAGTTTTTTATGGAAATCAAGTTCTGCTCTTTCAGGGCACCCGCGTTCTGCAAGCTGAAGTTTAAGACTTTCTGCACTTACGCGAACACCCATTGAAGAAAGTTCAAATGCACTTTCAAGCACAGGGTTCCATACCATAATGTCACCGTTTAAGCCGATTTTTCCGTCTTCATTTGGAGTAATCCAGTCATCATAGTCAGGTGCACGTCCGTCATGAATAGTTCCATCACTGAGCTTACATCCGATTCCCATGATAAATACTGCACCATATTTTTTACATACAGCATTTTCTCTTTCTTTTGGTGTAAGTCCAGGATATTCCTTTACAAGATCATCTGCGTAAACAAAAGTAATTTCTTCAGGGAGAACAGGCTTAATCTGTTCAAAACGGTCATAAATAAAAAATTCAGCGCGCTTAAAGCATCTGTAAATTTTTCTTACAACATTTTTAAGATATTCGATTGTTCTGTCTTTTGGATCAATAGCCATACACCAGTCCCACTGATCAACGTAAAGAGAATGAATATTATCAAGTTCTTCATCAGCACGGATTGCATTCATGTCTGTATAAATTCCAAATCCTGCAGGACATCCAAGCTCAGTAACCTTAAGACGCTTCCACTTTGCAAGAGAATGCACAATTTCCATCTGAGTTTCATTCATATCTTTTACAGGAAAACGAACAGGGCGCTCAACACCATTAAGATCATCATTGAGACCAGTACCAGATTTTACAAAAAGAGGTGCTGTAATTCGAGTAAGATTAAGCTCAGTAGAAAGTGAAAGCTGAAAAAAATCCTTGAGCAAAATAATTGCCTTTTCTGTTTCTTTAACTGTAAGAAGAGGCTTGTATCCTGACGGAATATATAATTTAGACATAATTTTCCTCCAAAAAAACTAGATAATTCTAGTTAAAATGTGATTTTTTTTCAATAAACCCTAATTTCGAGTTTTTCTAAAATACAATTAAAATTGGCTGGCAGTCGCGCAAATTTTATTAAATCTTAAATAATTCGAAATTTAGGTCAATAAAAAATTTTTCAAAAATAAATCTCTAAAATCTTTAAAATAAAAAATAATGAATTAATATTTATTTCAACGTGATCTTTTATTTATCGGATGGAAAAAAATATGAAAAACAAAATTGTATTCAAAGATATCGTCGATGCATTTAAATTCATGGTTTATTCATGCAACGTATTTCTTGCAAACAAAAACTCATGATTATATAATTGGCACATGAGCAGAAAACACAAGAAACAATCGAGTCTTCCTTTATTACTTGCCATAATTGCTGTCTGCATTGTGGCTTTTTTTATTTTCTCAAGAAGAAACGAATTTTTATACGCACAAGACAAAAATCAAACCACTGAAAACTTAATATCTGAAGAAAAAAATTCAGAAGCTGAAGTCTCTCTTGAAATTCCACTGTGCCACGCTACAATCACACATGAAAACGGAAACGATCATGAAGTTCATTCTTACTGCGGATATGAACTGTGCTACAGAGAAAGCTATGAAGTTGCAGAATGGGTTGCATATACTCTGACAAAAGATGAAGTGTACGGAAAATATGAAAGAAAAAATAATTTCAGGGAAGACCCGCTGATTTCTACGGGAAGTGCAACTTTAGAAGATTATAAAAGAAGCGGATACGACAGAGGTCACCTGATTCCTGCTGCGGATTTAAGATGGAGCAAAGAAAGCATGAACGACAGTTTTCTGATGAGCAACATGACGCCGCAGGCTGCAGATTTCAACAGGAAAATCTGGCTTGATGCAGAAAGATTCGTCCGAGACTGTGCAGTTCATTTTGGAGAAGTTATAGTTGTCACCGGACCTGTTCTTGAAAAAAATCCTGATGAATACAAAACAATTGGAAAAAATAAAGTTTGCGTTCCTGAATATTTCTACAAGGTTCTTCTTGCAAAAAAAGATGACGGCTCATACACCGCAATCGGCTTAATCATTCCGAATAAAAAATGCACGGAAAGTTTTTTTGATTTTGCAACAAGCGTTGATGAAGTTGAAAGAAGATGCAATATCGATTTTTTCAGCGCACTTGAAGACTCAGTGGAAGAAAAAGTCGAAAGCAATACATTATTCAGCGACTGGATTTTTGATACAAAGCACTGATTTTACTCACTGTCATAATCTATCAGTGTTGTAACAGAAACTCCTTCAAGAACTTTTTTGAAATTAAGAAAAGGAAGACCGATTACACCAAAAACATCAGTAACTTTTGCTCCAGACCGTTCCATCAGTTTACATGCAGCCTTAAGAGTTCCGCCGGTTGCAATCAGGTCATCTACTAAAAGTATGTTTGAGCCGCTTTTAACATCATCCTGATGAACTTCAATCTCTGCTTCACCGTATTCAAGACTGTATTTTTGAGAAATTGTTTTTCCAGGAAGTTTTCCTTTTTTGCGGATAAGAATAAGAGGAATGCCCATACGTTCTGCAAAAGGAGCTGCAAAAATAAAACCGCGGCTTTCAATCCCGGCTACAGCATCGATTTTTTTATCTTTGTAAATTTCACACATTCTGTCGATGGAATATTTAAATGCCTGTGGAGTACGAAGAACGCCTGTAATATCATAAAAAAGAATTCCGGGTTTTGGAAAATCCTTTACACGGCCAACAGCTTTATCAAGCACTTCAAAATCTTTATGTTCCATTTTATTTCTCCACCTTAACGTCATTGCGTGACATTTCAATTCTTTTAACACGAACGTTCTCTAAATATTCTTTTGTCTCTTCAGCCTTATCATTCTGAATAAGATTTTTAAGACATTCAAGAGATTTTTCAAATTTTTCAATATGAGCGATGAGTTCTTTTTTGTTTGCAAGGAAAAGTTCTGTCCACAGAGGAGCATTAATCATTGCAATTCGTGTAAGATCTTCAAAACTACCGCCGCCAAACTGAGTAACTTTAGCATCTTCCGCACTGTTCACAAGCGCACTTGCAATCACATGGCACAACTGAGACGTAAAAGCAATTTTATGATCATGAACGCGTCCGTCAGTTTCTACAATCTGAGTAAAGCCCATTTCAGTAATCAAAAGTTTAAAAAGTTCAACGTTGGAAGCTTTGTTTGATTCAAGCGGCATAAGAATGTAATTGTGATTTTTGAAAAATGCAGCATTGCTTGAAGCATACCCTTCTTTCTCACCGCCGGCCATCGGATGACCAGGAATAAAATCAAAATTATCACTTTCAATTTCTTTGATTCTGTCAAAGATTTCTGCTTTTACACCGTTGATATCTGTAACGACAGAACCCTTCTTAAAAGAGTTTTTATGTTCTGTAAGAAAATCAACGGTCATATGAGGATAAAAACACACAAACACAAAATCGCAGAGAGAAAGCATTTCATCGACGCGGTCCAGAGTATAATAATCATCAAGAACATGCTCATTTTTTGCTGCTTCAAGAGCCGCTTTATTTCTTGTAGAAGCATAAATTTTTCCCGCAACATCTCCGCTTGAAAGAATATTTTCGCGGATTGATTTTGCGATTGAACCACCCATGAGACCAAGACCGACAATTCCGTATGTAAGATTTCTCAACTGCTGCATATGCGTTATATCAAAAAATTAGAAAGTATATGTAAGGAATGCACCGCTTGACCATGCAGCTCTAGACTTACCGTCAAATGCTTCACGCTTTTCAAGATTAATGTATGCGTCAAATGTCAGGTTGCTGTCGATGATGTATGTGATTCCAGGTTTAATACTGAAAATACGTCCGCCGTCCCATTCTCTTGTTGCAGAGTTATCATCCCATCTCTTATCCTTTGAACCGAATGCTGCCGATCCCCAGACATTAAGAGAGAATTTCTTTGAGAAAGGAAGATAAAGACCACAACCTGTATACCATGCAAAATCATAATTATCATTTTCAAAAAAGTTGATTCCAAGTTCCGGTGTAAGCTTGATTGATGTATTTGGAATTATGAAAGTGATGTTTGCACCTGTACCATAAGCCTGATCATCTTTCTCATCTGTGAAAAGACGGTCTGCTGCAAGGTAAACTTCAAGAACAAAATTCCTTGCACCGATTGTAGCTCCGGTGTAGAAGTTTGCAGCATCATCAAAAGCACCTTCAATTGCGGCACCGATTGAAAGCCAGTCTGCAGGAGCAATCTTAAGTCCAAAATGCATTCCAGGATCATCTGTATTAAAACCATTTGGAATTGCACCGCCAAGTTCAAAGCCGATTGAATCATTTGAATGGAAACGGAAAGCGAGGGCTTTTTTTGCATATTTATTTGCGTAAGGAACAAAACCTACAACATCTGCAGAACCAGGTGCATCAACTCTAAATTTATATGATTTCGAGTTTCCATCATTTGCAGTTCCTGCACGAGCACCAGCCCTGTCATCATAATCAGTAGAAAAACCACCCTGACGAGAATGAGCTTCAGGTTCCCAAAGCCATGCGCCGTAACGTGGAGCAGGACCAACCTGCCAGTTAAGCTTTGTACCTGCACCAAAATCAAAGTTCTTACTCAACTGCCAGATAAAGTTTACATAGTATGAATCCTGAATTGTGTTCTGTGAATTCACAGCATTATTTTTACCATTTTCTCCACAAGTATTACTTGAAGAAAAGAAATTTGGATAGCGTCCGTAGTGAAGGTTCAATGCATTCTGATTACTTGTACCGAATGTAAAATTATCAACGTCTCCATTATTGTCATAGTTTGCAAGAAGACCTGTATTAAGCATACCTTCAATAGTAAAGTTTCCTCGGTCTACACGAGCCTGGAATGTATCTGCAAAACCGTAGAACATTGTATCGCCGGCATAAGGATTTCCGAATCCAGACCAGACAGTATTTTTAAACTGTGGAGATGGAAGAACCTGAGCAAATGCAGCAGATGCAAGAGAAAGAGCTGCAGCAAAAATTATTTTTTTCATAAAAAAGTACCTCCGAAAATTTATGTAAATTATTAAACTGAATAGTTAAAATTTAATCAACTGTTTCTGCAGAACCTTCAACAGCTGTTAAAATCAAAAGTCTGCGCTCAAGAGGAATTATTCCGTCCCCCTGAATCTTGCAGGCTTCAAAAATTATGTTTTTTACATTCTGTCCGCTTGAACTTACTTCATCCCTTGTGATTTTATAAACAGAAGAGAACATCGATTTTCCGGAAGAAGCTGACTTAAACTGAATGTACTCGTCGCCGCTTACGTTAAAAAATGTGTATCTTCCGGTTTCTGTCTTGCCTGAATTTTCTGCATTATAAAACTCGTCAATAAATTTTATATACGAACCTTCTGAAGTTTTCCAGGAAACCTGATCACAGATTGTTTTTGATATGTCATCATGAGTTTCTTTCGGCAAATGTCTGCTCCTCAAAAATTCATCATTTGCCTTTTTATATCTTCCGTCCCAGTCAGAGCTTTCATTAATCAAAAGACGAACATCATCCTGAGTGCGAATAGAAATTTCATCAACAGAATAAAGAGAAATATCCATTCGTCTCTTAAGATTTTCAATTTCCTGATTAACAGTTGAAAGATAAATTCCGTTTCTTCTTAACGTACTTGCAACCCAGTTATAAACTTCTTCTCTGTCACCACTGTAAAAAATTATTTCTCTTGATGGATAATTAAATGAAAGATATTTTGTTTCTTTTGTTACAGCATCAGTTTTATACCAGATACCACCAAGGAATGAAGCAAAGGTCTCTACAGTTCCATCCTGAATTCGCGCCAATTCCTTTGCCGCAAGACGACTTCCTGCAACACGGATTCTTTTTTCTTCCGTGTAACGCAATTCACTCTTATTCCAGTTGTAGCAGATCTGAAACTGATCTGTGCTGTTATTTGTTTTGTCCGATGTATATACCCAGATTGGATAGCTTGAGCCGTTTGCATTAGATCGCTCATAAGCATCATATCTGTCTATCTGCTGAATGAAAATTGTTCCGTCAGCTTTATAATCAGCAATTTTTTTAAACTCTGCACGACCGTTATAATTTTTGATGAAAAATGCTTTAAGCACTGTATCACCGTCAAAAGAAAATCCCTGATAAACAAGAGCCGTAGAATGATCACCTACAAGATCAATTCCCATATAAGTAAAAGTCTGGATTGAAGAAATTTCTGTTCCGATTTCAATCTTTCTTTCATAAACTCCAGTCTTCGGATTATAAAGACCAACCAGCAGAGTAATAAACGGAGAGTTTAATGTCTTTATTGCATTAACCTGATCATCGTAACCATCGCCGTCAAAATCAGCACCGACAATACTCAAAAGAGTTTCATCTGCCTCAAGCTTTATTAAAGAGACAAGAGCCGTATCTTCAGTTTCCATTGACTGCCTGATATTTTTTTCTTTATCACCGGAAGCCATCGGAACTATAACAGAAGCCGCAGTTTTTTTATGCTCAGGCTTGTAATAATATCTTGTAACAATAGCAACAATAGTTATTACAGCAACCATGACTGTAATTAATGCAATAAATAATCTTTTTCTCATGCAAGAACACTCTTAAGAATTTTTAAACCTTCGTTTATTTCATCATAAGTGATATTAAGAGGAGGCACAAGTCTGACAACATCGCTTCCTGCAGTTGCAAAAAGAAGTCCGTTTTCAAGACACTTTTTTTCTGCTTCATGAGGGTTAACATTTACCTGAATACCGATTACAAGTCCCATTCCCCTGACATCAACAATGCAAGGAAGATTCCATTCTTTAACTGTCTTTCTGATATACTCGCCCTTTTCATTTACGCTGTCCATAAATCCAGGTTTTGAAAGTTCATCAATAACAACATTTGCTGCAGCACATGCAAGAGGATTTCCACCAAATGTAGACTGATGATCTCCTGCTTCAAACACGTTGCCCTTGCCTCTGTAAAGACATGCACCCATTGGCACACCGCCAGCAATTGCTTTTGCAAGTGTAACAACTTCTGGTTCAACGCCGTAAATATCTGAACACAAAAGGCTTCCACATCTTCCCATTCCAGTCTGAACTTCATCGCAGATTACGATTGCACCTGCATCTCTTGCAGCCTTAGCACATGCCTTTGCCCATTCTTTATCAAGAGGAAGAACACCGCCTTCACACTGAACACATTCAAACATTACGGCAGCAACTGAATCATCAAAAGCTGTTTTAAGTGCTTCAAAATTATTCGGTTCAAGATATTTAAATCCTTCAACGTACGGTCCGAAACATTCAGGATGAAATTTATCCTGACCTGTTGCAGTAAGTGTTGTAAGAGGTCTTCCATGAAATGACTGTTTAAGTGTTACAATAGTTCTTCTTTTTGCACCGCCATTGAGCCATCCGTATTTTCTTGCAAGTTTAACGGCACATTCATTTGCTTCTGCACCGCTGTTTCCAAAAAATACACCTTCAAACTTTGTTGCTTTCAAAAGCTTTGCTGCATATTCATTTCCAACATCACTTGTAAAATAATTACAGATGTGAATCTGTTTTGCAGCCTGATTCTGGATTGCTTCCACAAGAGGCTTGTAATTATGACCAAGACAATTAACAGCGATTCCTGCAAGGAAGTCTATATATTTTTTCCCGTTTGAATCAGTAACAGTAGCTCCCTCACCTTTTACAAAAGTAACATCAAAAGAGCCGTAATTATTAAGTATCTGTTTATTACCCATTTTATTCTCCAAACACACGCGACAAGGATGTCGCGTCTTAAATTTAACCTCAAAAACAAACTAACAAAAATCCATGAATGGATTTTTGTTAGTAGATCATTGTACCAATTCCTCTGTCTGAGAACATTTCAATCAACAGTGAATGAGGAACACGACCATCGATAATATGTGTACGTGGAACACCGCCGTTTCGAGCAAGCATACAACACTCAATCTTTGGAATCATTCCGCCGCTTATTGTTCCGTCTTTAAAGTATTTATCAACATCTTCTATATGAATACGCTGAATCAAACTTGAAGGATCATTTACATCCTTGAGAACACCAGGCACATTTGTAAGCTGAACAAATTTTTCTGCACCAAGAGAAATTGCAATTTTTGCAGCAGCAGTATCAGCATTAATGTTATAGCGGATATTGTCCCCGTCTTCACCAAGAGCAACTGTTGAAACTACAGGAATGCAGTTTTCTTTTAAAAGGCTCTGAATGATTTCAGGATTTACTTTTGTAACTTCACCGACAAATCCAAGATCTACGCCATCCTTTTCAAGTTTTTTTGCACGAAGGAGTCCGCCATCAGTTCCGCTAAGACCAACTGCTTTTCCACCCTGCTGAACAAGCATTCCTACAATTCCCTTGTTAAGTTTTCCGGCAAGAACCATCTGAACAATTTCCATAGTTTCAGCATCTGTATAGCGCAAGCCACCGATAAACTTAGATTCCTTTCCAACTTTTTCAAGCATTGCATTAATTTCAGGACCGCCGCCATGAACAAGGACAACCTTAATTCCAATTGTATGAAGAAGAACAATATCTTCCATTACATAGCGCTTAAGATCTTCATTGAGCATTGCGTTTCCGCCGTATTTTACAACAACAGTTTTTCCAACCCAATGCTTAAAATATGGAAGAGCCTGAACAAGAACACTTGACCACTGTTCACTGCTCAACTTAAGATTGTTTTCTTTATTTTCAATTATTTCTGCCATTATTAATCTCCTGAATTAAGTTCTGTAATCGCCGTTGATTTTTACATAATCATATGTAAGGTCACAGCCCCATGCAGTTCCTTTTGCACTTCCATCCTTACAGAAAACATTTATCTTAACTTCTTTTTCCGAAAGAATTTTCTTTGCAAGATCTTCATCAAAGTTCAACGGAACTCCCTGTTCAAAAACCATAATCTTTTTTGAAGGACTTCCGCTTTCAAAATAAACGTCCGTTTTTTCCGGAGTAAATTCAAATCCGCTGTATCCCATTGCGCACAAAATTCTTCCCCAGTTTGCATCGGCGCCAAACATTGCAGCCTTTGTAAGATTTGAGCAGATTACAGACTTTGCCAGCCCTCGTGCAGTCTCAACATCTTTTACACCTTCTACGTTTACTTCAACAAGCTTAGTTGCACCTTCACCATCAGCAGCAATCTTTTTTGCCATCTGAGTATTGATTGCATTCAGTGCTTCAAGGAATGCATCAAAATCTTTTCCTTCAGAAGTGATTTCCGTATTTCCTGCCATACCGTTAGCAAGAATTGTAAGAGAATCATTTGTAGAAGTATCACCGTCAATAGAAACACAATTGTATGTTCCTGCAACAGAAGTTCTCAAAGCCTTTTCAAGCATCTGTGAAGAAATTGCACAATCAGTTGTCATAAAAGAAAGCATAGTTCCAAGATTGATATGAATCATTCCTGAACCTTTACACATTGCACCGATATGAATTTTCTTTCCGCCAATTTCAGCTTCAACAGCACATTCCTTATACTGAGTGTCAGTAGTCATAATTGCCTGTCTTGCTTTTTCATGTCCTTCCTTTGAAAGACCAGCTTTAAGAGATACGATATTATCTTCAACCTTCTTTATATCCATCTGCTGACCGATAACACCAGTCTGACATACAATTACATCTTCTGTTTTTACACCACATTCTTTTGCGCAAAGTTCAGCCATGCGGAGTGCATTAGCGGCTCCTTCAGCACCAGTACAACAGTTTGCATTTCCACTGTTTGCAATTACTGCCTGAGCTGTACCGTTTGCAAGATGCTTCTTTGTAAGCTTTACACTTTCTGCCTTAACGCGGTTCTGAGTAAAAAGTCCTGCTGCAGTACAAATTTTTTCTGAATAAATCATTGCAAGGTCGTAAGTTGTTCTTGAAGATTTAAACTTACACAAAACACCGTTGGCAGTAAAACCTGCCGGGGCACAAACTCCGCCATCAATAAACTGCATTTTTATACACTCCTTATACAAAATTTTGTATAAATATACCATTTTCAACTTTTTTACGCAAGGCTATTTTACAATAATATTCTTTTTTATATAATACGAAAATGTAATTTAAAGGATATATCATGAAATCAATTATTAACATCTTAGTTCGTGCATTTCTTACAGGACTTGCAATCGGAATCGGCGGAACAGTCTTTTTAAGCTGCGAAAACAAAGTCATTGGGGCCGTGCTCTTCGGAACAGGTCTCTTCGTAATCCTTACATTTGGTTTTTACCTTTACACAGGAAAAGTTGGTTACATTGTAGAAAACAAGATTTCTTATCTTGGTGAAGTGATTTTAATCTGGGCTGGTAATTTTATCGGAACTTTTTTCATGGCAGTGATGATTCTTTCTACAAGAATTTCAGCAATTTCAGAAAAAGCAAAAGCAATGTGCGATGTTAAACTTGCAGATAATTTGTGGAGCATTTTTGTTCTTGCAATTTTCTGTGGAATGCTGATGTTTATTGCGGCAGACGGTTACAAAAAGATAGAACATCAGACTGGAAAATTTCTTGCAATTTTTCTTCCTGTAATTGTTTTTATTTTAAGCGGATTTGAACACTGTATTGCAAACATGTTCTACTTCAGCATTGCACAAGCGTGGTCAGCAAAAGCCTTTGGTTACCTTGCAATCATGACTCTTGGTAATGCAGCAGGCGGAGTGATTATTCCGTTGTGCCGCAAATTCATGATTAAATAATTTCAATTTTAATCAACTATTTTTGTAAAATACAAAAAAAATTGGCTTCCAGTCGCGTTGAACAGCCCAAAAACGAGCTATATAGCTCTATATACTCTTTGTTGCATAGTAACTATTAATTTTGTCGCTATCGCGACAGCAACAAACAGAATATTTTCGTACTGCTCAACACTCCCTCGCGCCAATTTTTTGCATTTATAAAAAATCAAAATTAAAGCTAAATAAAAACTTCCAATCAATAACCAGAAGCCTTTCCTTTAATTAAAATTCATTAAGTGTTTTTTCAACACGGGCAACAGCCTTTTCTTTTCCAAGAATCCAGATTGAACCGATAAGTGGTGGTGAAACTCTTGAACCTGTAACTGCCATGCGTACAGGCATCATGAAATCACCGAGCTTAATTCCAAGTTCTTCCGCATATTTTTTTGCAAGTTCTTCTGCTTCTTCGTGTGTCTTTCCAAAAATTTCAGCGACAAAATCTTTTGCCTTAACAAGCACTTCTTTTGTCTTTGCTTCATCAAGCTTTTTAGGAATGATATTTTCTTTTGCAGGCACAGCAGGTTCTGTAAAGAGGAAGTGAACCATCTCTGCTGCATCTGTAAGGAAATGAAGTCTTTCTTTAATGAGAGGCATAAGCTGCATGAGTTTTTCCTTAACTTCTGCACTTGTCATATTCATTGAAGGATCTGCACAAACTGGTTCACCGTCATCGCCAAGTTTAACACCTGAGAATTCAGGACCAACATTTGGCTTTGGCTGAGGATTTTCAGGATTGATTTCAAGAGTTGCATCTCCTGTTCCAGTGATAAATGGAAGGACCCACTTGTAAAGCTCTTCATCAGAAAGTGCACGAATATACTGACCGTTATACCATTCAAGCTTTTTGTAATCAAATACTGCAGGAGCCTTATTCAAATGTTCAAGGCGGAAGAGTTTTCCAAGTTCTTCAAGAGTATACATGTCGCGTCCGTCCTCATACGAACAGCCGAGCAATGCAACATAATTTACAATTGCCTGTGGAAGATAACCGCGTGCACGGAATTCATTCAAAGATGTTGAACCGTGGCGTTTTGAAAGCTTTTTTCCGTCGCTTCCGTTTACCATTGGAAGGTGACAGAATTCAGGATGTTCCCAGCCGAATGAACGGTACATCTGAACATGAAGTGGTGTTGAAGGGATCCATTCCTGAGCGCGCATAACATGACTGATTTTCATCATATGGTCATCAACAATATTTGCAAGGTGATATGTAGGAAATCCATCTGACTTCAAAAGAACTGGATCCGGAGAAATATCTTCATTCTTCCATACAATGTCACCAAGAAGATGATCAGAGAATTTTGTTTCTCCTTCAAGAGGAACCTTAAGGCGGATTACATACGGCTTTCCTGCATCAAGATTTGCCTTAACTTCCTCAGGAGTAAGATGACGGCAGTTTCTGTCATAACCAGGAGCCATTTTGTTTTCAGTCTGAATCTTACGAATACGTTCAAGACGTTCTGAATCACAGAAACAGTAATATGCTTCACCATTTTCAATAAGCTGCATTGCATATTTTTTATAAAGTTCAAAGCGTTCACTCTGAACATAAGGACCATATTCTCCACCTTTAGAACCGCCTTCATCCCAGTCGATTCCAAGCCATTCCATTGTGTCATAAAGGTTCTGAACATATTTTTCATCAAAACGAGTACGGTCAGTATCTTCAAGACGAAGAATAAATTTTCCGCCGCGGGAACGAGCATACAAATAATTAAAAAGTGCAGTACGAACTCCACCAATGTGCTGCATACCGGTCGGCGATGGTGCATATCTAACTCTAACTTCTTCTGACATAAAAAAACCCCTGATAAAATCTAATCTATAAGTTCCGCTATTCTATAGTTTTGTTGCTTTTTTTTCAACGATAAACTAAAATGACGATATGGCATTGATTGAGTTAAATAACATTTGTAAAAACTATCAGATGGATAAAGTAATAGTTAAAGCTGTGAACAATGCATCATTTAAAATAGAGAAAGGTGAATTTGCAGCCATTTCAGGACCTTCGGGCTCAGGAAAATCAACACTGCTTAACATGATTGGTCTTGTTGATCTTCCGACTTCAGGCTCACTTCTTTTAAATGGAATAGACATCTACAAAGAAAGCAAACTTTCAATAGACACAAAGCTGAATATTTCATTAGACAATAAACTTACAGAACTCAGGCGTGAAAATTTAGGCTTCATTTTTCAGACCTTCAATCTTATTCCGGTACTCAATGTAAAAGAAAATATAGAACTTCCGCTTACACTTGGACAGACAATTGCAACAAAGACAATGAGCAAAAAAGAACTCAGCGAATGGGTTGATTTTCTCATTGAAACTGTCGGACTTGTATCATGGAAAGACCACAAGCCTTCTGAACTCAGCGGCGGTCAAAGACAAAGAGTAGCCATTGCACGTGCGCTTGTAACAAAAGCACCAATAATTCTTGCAGATGAACCTACAGCAAATCTAGACTCAAAGAACGGAGACCAGATTCTTGCACTTATGAAAAAAATCAACAAAGAACTTGAAACAACTTTTATTTTTTCAACGCATGACTCAAAGATTGTAGAAATGTCTGATCACGTAATAAAAATTTCAGACGGAACAATTCTTTCCGCATAATTTTTGCTTTTAATTTAAAACAAAACGGCCGGTGTTTTTTCACCGGCTTTTCTTTTAATATCCTACATCAAGGCGGAAGTAAGAAGCAAACTTAAAATCATAAACATAAGGCGTCTCATCCCATCTGTAATAAAGCTGAAGACCTGTGTGCAAGTCAACATGCCTCATGACACGTGATTTTATAACACCGAACTTAACCCAGCAGTTGTCCAGCCATTCACCTTTCTTTTCATATCTGTTTGAATCATGTCTCCACTGAACTACAACCTTTGTATCCCTGTCTTTTCCAAGTCTGCGCCACCCCATATCAAGAGCAACACGCCAGGTAGATTCATCATTTTTTTCAATTCCACAAACATTCTGAACTTCTACGTTAAAACCAAAATAATCCCAGAGCCTGTAAGTACCGATTGTAAAAATATTGTCATCAACAGAAAGTTTATCTCTTCCGCTTACACGCAAAGTATTCTGTAAATAAATGTCATAATCAAAAAAAGTTCTCTTCATTTCAATTCCAAGAACGTTATTGATTCCATACGGATTAGTTTCAGTTATACTGCTTGAATCTGCTGCAGATCTTCTTCCATAAAGATTTACAGAGGCCTGCAGAAAAGTAAACTCAATAGAGCCTGCATAAGAAAGCTGATCAACCTTTGGAGGGTCATCATTATCAAAATCAATATTATTATCTAAATCATAAAGAATTACACCGGTTGCAGTAACAAATGAAAACGGAAATGTCACAGAGCCGATTATGGAATTTTCACTGTCTGCAACAATGTTTGTAGTAAGACGGACTTTTGTATCTTCAAAATCATCTACGTTGCTGAAAATTCTTACATAACCCCAGTTAAGGTTTTTCTTACCAGCTGAGACAATCAGATTCTGGCCGCCCATGTAATCAAAATATAATTCGCTTTTTCCTGGATTAACCCATTTTACCGGGAAGAATGTAGTACAGAGAGTTCCGTGCATCGTAAAGGATTCATCAATTCTTGAAACAAAAGAAACTTTGTTTTCAAAATCAAAATATCCTGAAGCATACTTTTCACGCTGTCCCTTTATTTTGTACAAATCACCAAATCTTTTTCCAAAAACAAGACCAAGATCGCTTCTAAGATTTCCGTAAAATTTGAAAGGAATCACAAGGAGGTCAGCTTCCATTGAAGCCGCCTCTGAATCTGCATTTGCTAAATTATTTTCTTCTGCCGTTATATCTTCTGCATTATCAAAAATCGAATCATCATCTTCAAATTCAGAATCAACTTCCTGAGCCTTAATTTCAGATGGAAGAATAAAGGCACCGGTAATACATAAAATCAACAACAGAATTTTTTTCATTTTGCACTCATCAATTCCAGATACTGTTTTGTGTATACAGAAGCTGGCTGATCGGCAAATGAAACGTTTGTAATCGTTATCTGTGTTTTTTCATACTGAATTTTATCACCAATTTTTACACCGCGAAGATTATCAGTAATCAACATTTTTGAAGGGATTGAAATATCCCCACTTTTGTCAGCAACTCTCTGATAAGATGGCACTGCAGTTGTTCTCAATAACTGTCCGGAAAGACTATAATCTTCCTTCTTGCGAACAAGACCGTCATCTGTCACCCATATTTTTAATCTAGAATAATCCACCTTATCATTTTTTGCCTTTAATGTAAACAAAGTACAATTAAACTTTCCAAGCTTAACTTTTTCAAAAGATTCTATTGAATAATCTGTATAATACTTCTGAGGTGCAAAGTCTGAATTGTTTGCATTTGATTTCTGGAACTTATCCTTTGCACTTGTAAAAGTAAATTTTCTGTCTGTCGGATCATAAAACCAGATTGTATCATCCTGCTGAAAATAACCTTTTCCTTTTTCCTTTGCAGGACCTGTTACAAGAATTGTCCACTTGCCTGCATCATCACGGCGGTACATAATTGCTTCAGTAACACTTTTACCCTGTCCCGGTTTTTCCTGAACAATTGAATAAGAAGCCTTAAAATCTTTCCCATAAAATGCAGTTTTATCCTGAGCAAGCTTAAGAAGCTTTTCCTGATCTGTAAGTGCAAAAGACAAAGCCGAAGAAATAAATGCCAAAGTAATAGTCAATAATTTTTTCATAAATTCCATTCTCCTGTAAAAAATTTTAGTTTTACTCTGTAGTGGACAAAGCCTGAACCGGAGTGATTCTGACTGCCTTTCTAATAGATAAAACAACAGCGGCCAAGGTAGTTACAAAAATAATTGCTTCCATAATCAAAGCATTTGCAACTTCTATTTTAGGAATAATAAATCCGTTTGAAAGGAATACGTCAAAAGCCGGAATAAACGAAAGATTAAAAAGACTCAAAATCCAGCTGAAGAAAACGGCAAGCATAAAACCGATGATACATCCTGCTAACATAAGGCATGCTGTTTCTGAAATAAGCACTCTGTAAATATTAAAGCGGCTCATTCCAATTGCCTTAAAAATTCCGATTTCATTAATTCTCTTCATTATAAGAACACGATATGTACTTGAAACTCCAACAATAATGATTACAACAAGAGCAAGAATAATCAGCATTGAAACCCAGTTCATCGCTTCAATAATTACAGTAAGTTCTTCCATACTTGAATCAATCGTTATTAAAGCAAAAGTCGGTTCTTCAAAAATCTTTTCATTTATCTTGTCATAAAACTCATCTTTATCTTCAACAAGAGGATACATGTTTATTGCCGATTCAAGAATCTTCTGATATTTTTTTGCTTTTTTTTCTTTAAATGAACCGTCCGGGAAATACACACCTATTCTGTTTGCAAAACCTTCTGGCTTATTATTCAGCGAAATAAGGAAATCAAAATCAAAGTATATTGTATACATTCCAAAAACGCTGGAATCGTGAAAGATACCTTTAACAATCAGCTTTACAGCACCTTTACCTGGACCATTTGCAAGAACGTGAAGATCAATTTCATCTCCGGCATGCACGCCAAGAAGCTCTGCAATCGGCTGAGAAAGAAGTATGCCGTTTTTCTCCGTAATATTTTCTGCAGATCCGTCAACATAATTGAATCTTTTAAAAAGCTCTTTTTCTCTGTTAAAATCAACACCAATCATCTGGCGGAATCTTGCTTCCATTCCATTATTATAAAGAAGAACATCATTTGCCCTTAAAGTATATCTTTTTGAAACAACTGCATTTTCCGGCATTACAGCTTCAATTTTTTCCCGAAGTTCATCTGCATTAAAAAATTCAAGACTGTCCGTTCCGCCTAAAATCTGAAGGTCACCGCCGTAATAAATTTTAGCTTTTGTTGCCATTGCAGAAAGCATTCCCTTAACCGCAAAAAGCAGAAAGAGTGAAATGCCCACGCCGAAAATAGTCACAATAAAGAGAGAAATGTACTGTTTCCATTTTGAAAGCAAAGATCGAATTGAAATTTTGTAGTACATCAGCTGCCTCCCTGCATTGCTTTTACCGGACTGACTTTAAGCGCATTTCTTACAGGATAAATCCATCCCAAAACTCCAAGAAGAACAGAAAGTCCAAGTGCCTTAAGAATGACGCTCAACGAAACTGCAAACTCAAGAGTATCAGAACCGAAAAGCTGAATAAGGAATGAATTTTCAAAATGAATGTGAACCGATGAAACTGCACAGCAAATCACAGAGCCGAAAATTACTCCAAGAACTCCAGCAGTAAGAGTAAGCAGCAGAGTTTCTGCCATACACTCAAAGGATACAAATTTTCTTGAAGCACCCTGCGCCCTCATCGTTCCAATTTCCTGAGTTCTGTTAAGTACGTTGATTACAAGAGTATTGTTGATTACGATAAAGCCCGCTAAAAGAATTACTATCACGCCGATGTTAAAAATAAAGCGTATCCAGTAAAGGTACATTGCAGTACTTCCGGCTGCACTTCTCCAGGTAACAGCTTCTACCGGCCACGACTTCTTTTTAAACTGAGAGTTAAGATATTTTACAAGTCTTACAGGCTTTACACCTTTTTGAGCACGAAGGACAATAAAGTTCCATGCAGTGCTGTTGATTCCAAAAGGATCTTCATCAACAGTTTCTTCTGCAACCACAGGAAAATCATCTTCAACAGAATCTTCTGCCTTAAAATCTTCTGCATCATCGAACATAGAATCATCCATATCATCATCAAGAAGATCTTTATTATTGTCATCGATATCAACATCAACAACAGTATCACTCATATCAAGAAGAGAACGAATTGTAAAAGGATCTACAAGAACTATTTTATCAAGGATTTCATTCTGAACTTCATATTCATAAATTGCACTGACTTTTGCAGCACGAATTCTTACAGACATTTCATCTTCAACAATGAACTTTAATTCATCACCGATTCCAACTTTATATCTGTCTGCAATTTTACGCGAAATAAATGCGCCCCTTTCCCCTGCAGCATACGGAGTTCCTTCAACAACTTTGACAGAACTCATAATGTCCGCATAATCGACGGCATTCACACCGAACACATATTCAAAACCCTTGTCTGCATTCTCACTTTCTACAACAACTCTTCCCGAAATCTGAGAAATTGACTTCTGTACCATTGGAAGTTCCGAAAGAAAATTCATAACATCAACATACGGAACAAGAAGAGGAATCTTTGTAAGTTTTCCAGTGACAGGTGTTTCATCTCCAAAAAGACTCAGCGGTGAATCTGAAGCAGGACGAATTACAACATCGCCGGTAAAACTCCTTGTGTAAACTTTTTCGACGCCTTTTTCTGTGCTGTCAAAAATTGAATTCACCATCACCATGAGTGAAATGGCAAATGCTATAAACAGAATGATAACAAATGAACTTTTTCGAGAAACAATATTTTTGAATGCCAGACGGAATATCATATTCGTTGAATTGTAGCAGAATTTAAGCGTTTTTTCAAACCTGATTCAAAGCGGATACAATTGCATCAATACCTGCACGACCAACGTTTGTAGACTTTCCTGCGCCCCAGACTTTTCTTCCGTCTTCAAGAGTAAGCTCAACATAAGCAACGGCACTTGTATTATTACCGGCACCGATAGAATGTTCATGGAAAGCCGTAACGCTGAATTTTGGCGCTGGTGTTGAAGACAAAGCATTTGCAAAAGCATCAAGAGGACCGTTTCCTTTGTCTCCAATGCTGAACTTTTCTCCCTTCCACATAATCACAGCACGACAGAGTGCAGTCTCACGATTAATTTCATCCTGTTTTGATTCAACATGAGTTTCCGCAAGATCAAGTATCTGAAGATTATCTTTTTTAGCAAACCACTGCTTTTCAAAGATGCTGTAAATCTCTTCTTTCTTAAGCTCGCGTTGTGCACGGTCTGCGGCTTTTTTGAGGATTGCTCCAAGAGCAGGATGCATTGCTTTTGGAAGAATAAGACCATATTCCTGTTCGAGAATATAAGCTGCTCCACCCTTTCCGCTCTGACTGTTTATTCTGATAATTCCTTCATATTCACGACCGATGTCATGAGGATCGATTAAAAGATACGGAACATCCCAGAGAGCATTTTCAGCTTTCTTTTTTCTTGCATTCATACCTTTGCGAACAGCATCCTGATGACTTCCGCTGAAAGAAGTAAAAACAAGTTCACCAGCATAAGGAGTCCGCGGAAAAATTTCCATCCCCGTAAATCGACAAAACTCATCCGCAATATTCTGAATATTTGTAAAATCAAGCTGAGGATCAATTCCCTGAGCGAACATATTTAATGCAACATTTACAATATCAAGATTTCCAGTTCGCTCACCATTTCCAAAAAGACAGCCTTCAACTCTGTCAGCCCCTGCAAGAAGCGAAAGTTCACAAGAGGCAACTCCAGTTCCGCGGTCATTGTGACAGTGCGTTGAAATAATTAAATTTTCACGCTGAGAAATGTGACTGCAAAAATATTCTACAGCATCCGCATAAACATTCGGCGTGTAACATTCAACAGTTGTAGGAAGATTAAAAATCAATTTATTATCTGCAGAAGTTCCCCAAGTTTCCTTTACAGCCTCACAGATTTCAACTGCATAATCAATTTCAGTCTGCGAAAAACTTTCAGGAGAATACTCAAGGCGGATACTTTTTTTCTGATCATCATTCAAAAGTGACTTGAGCATTTTTATTGAATCAACTGCAATTTTTTTAATTTCTTCTTTTGATTTTCCAAATGTATAATTTCTCTGTGCCGGAGAAGTTGAAGTGTACATGTGAAAAATTACTGAAGGAGCACCTTTAATTGCTTCAAGAGTTTTTTTAATTAAATGCTCACGGGACTGACACAAAACCTGAATCGTTACATCAGAAGGAATGTGATTTTCTTCTATGAGTCTTCTTGTAAAATCATATTCAGTATCGCTGGCAGAAGGAAAGCCGATTTCAATTTCTTTAAATCCGATTTTCACAAGGAGATCAAAAAAATCAAGCTTAGTCTGAATTCCCATCGGATTAATAAGAGCCTGATTTCCGTCACGAAGATCTACAGAACACCATACAGGAGCCTTTGTAATTTTTGCGGAAGGCCATTTTCTTGAGGGAAGTTCTATATCGCCGGTTCTGCCATATTTTCCTTTTGGGTCCATAATCGCACCTTCAATTCCTATTTCAAATTAACAAGAAGTTTATCGAGCTGAGCAATAAATTCTTCAGTTGCACCGCGAAGTTTTTTCAGGAAAGAATCATCATCAAGAGTTCCAAGAACTGCATCTTTTTCTGCCTGATTTCTAAAAGTGATTGAACGGAAATAATCTGTAAAATCTTTTTCGCGCGCAGAGATTGAAGACTCAAGCATGTTCATACTGATAAAAGCAACATCCTGTGAAAAATCATCAAAATCTTCTTCAGTAAAATCCTGAATCTTTTTTGAATACAATTTTTCAATTACATAAACTGAATAATGAGCCTTTACATCAAGATATTCTTTCTGACAGTCATCATAGAACTCATGAACCTGCTGCCAGTTTTCTATTTTACGGCTCTTAATTTTTTCAAAAAGTTCTTCAATTTTTTTTGAAGGAATAACCTGACCACCGGCATTTACAAATTCCGTATAAAGCGGTGTCGATTCAATTTTGCGGATATCTTCCAGAGAAAGAGTTTCCTTGTTATTTTTGAAAACCCATTCCATTAAAGATTCTGCGGCAAAATATTTTAAGATTCTTCTATATTCTTTGTAAGACTGTGCAGGCTTGCAGATTACAGCTCCGTACTTTTTCTGACAGCGGTCATCACTCAGACGGAATTTTGAATCCGGATTTTGATGAAGATAATCTTTTGCAATCTGCCTGAGTTCTGCAGCATCACGAGAATTCATTGCCTTCATACGGCTGTCTTCAAGCAAAATCTGATCACCATTATAATCTGTAACTTTTGCACATTCTTCCGGTGAAAGCTTAAGATAATTTTCCGTAAGCTCAATAATCCTGTCTATTGCAGTAAGAACTTCCTGAATCGTATCTGGAGCAAGAGGATTTGTTTCAATATGCTGAACTTTTACTGCACGCTTATCACGGGCTGCAAACTTATACTTATTGCGTACAATTGCAAACATGTTGTAAAGGAACCAGTAAGCAGGAATGATATGAACGGCACAGTCTCCCGGGCTTTGAACAACAAGAGAAAACGGATATGTTATGTTCAGCTCATGCTGATAGCTTCCTTTTGAAATCAATGTGAATGAAGCAAATTTTGAATCAAATTTAAAATCAGAACAGAGTCCCGGCCAGAAACCACGACCGGCAATCATCTCACAGTCTGGACTTCTTGAATTATGATTTGAACCGATTGTTGCGGCACTCGCAATATTGCTCTGTCCCATAACAGTACTTGCAATAAGAAATGAAGAATTATGATGCTGTTCATGGAATGGAAAAATCAGATTATTCAAAAGTTCACAGCATGAAACCGTAGAATTATCACCGAGTACAGAATTCAAAAGTCGTGCACCATACTTAAGCTGACAGTTTCGTCCGATTACAAAACGAACAGCTACAGCCTGATAAAAGACTTTGCTGCCATACCCCATGATTCCGTTGACCATTTCAACACCCTCACCAATCTGGGAAGGCTCTTTTTGAGAAGAAAGCACAGTAACGTTTTTAATTTTAAATGCACCTTTTATGTAGGCACAGCTTCCGATTTTAACGTCTTTAAGAATGTTACAGTTTTTTACAACAACTTCATCTTCAATAATACCAAATGTATCAAGTGCTTTTGATTTTCCAGCTTCAGTAAGTTCAACAAAACGATTCATAAGAACTTTGTCTTCTCTGTATCTGGACCACAAAAAAGCATCAGCCGGAATCATACTTTCAAAAGGAAGAATTCTTCTCCCGTCATTTTCGTTTCCTACACCAATCCAGATTCTTGTCTCTTCTTTTTCGCCTTCTTTAAGCAGACCTTCGCCGAATTTAGAATGATTGGTACAGCACAATTCCTGAATGTTAAAAAGCATTACCTGATTACCGATTCTGTAATTATCAAGATAAGTAACATTGCGGATTACAAAATCATTTCCTGCAATAATATTTCTTACGGCAGAACGATAAATTCCACATTCAAGTTCAAGATCATGATATTTAAGTTTTGAATCTGTGAGTCTTCCAAGAATAACAAAACCTTCAAAATCGCTGTAAAAAATCAGAGAAGGATCAAACTCACCTTCTGCGCTGCTGACATAAAAATTCTGCCAGTTATCAGAACAGGTATTTCCATTTTTCTCAAGGATTGAAATTTCTTCCTGAGTAAGATTTCTTTTACCATCCAAAAGACGGTCATCTATTTTTACTTTCTGAGCCTGTTTCCCCAAACAAGCATTTTTAATTTCCACCATGCAAAAAATTATAGAAGAAAAATTCAAAATAATCTATCATACAACAATGAAAAAGATTTTTCTGTTTGCATCAGTTTTTTTTATTTTTACAGCACGATTATTTTCACAGACAAAAGAAGTTAAAACTTTTACATTAAAAAACGGTCTTTCAATTTATGTTCTTAAAGATGAAACAAATGCTCTTGTTTACACTGAATTTGTATGCAAAGCGGGGATTTCAAGTCAGACCTCAAGTACAGCAGGATTTTTTCCGCTTTACACAAAACTCTTTCACACAAGCGCAGACGCTGAGCATCAGGATATATTTGATTTATGCAACTTAAAAAGCGAATGTAAAGCTGACGGCGCCTCTTATACAGCAGAAGTTCCGCTTGAATCCCTTGATGCTTTTCTTGAAGGACTTGCTTCATGCGTAAACTCTCCTTCGATTGAACAGGACGCAATTCAAACTGAATATTTTCAAATGCGCAAAAATTCTCTTGAATATTCTCAAAGCTTAAGTGCCTTCATCAACAGTTCCATTGACAGTAGAATTTTTTCTAAAGAGCCGTGGAAGCATGACACAGGAATTTACGCACCTTTGTTTAACAGCTACAGTCCTTCTGAAGTAAGATCGATTCTGTACAAAATTGCAAATGATTATTATGTTCCAAGAAACAGCGCATTGTTCTTTTGCGGAAACATAGACGAAGAAAAAATTTATCAGCTTTGTGAAAAAAACTTCGGCTCATGGAAAGAAAACAAAAAATCTCTTTCTGATAATTTTGAAGAATATGAAAAAGAAGCTTCTGTAAGCAGCGGGAAAAAGTTTGTTTTAATTTCAGATGAATTTTCACCGCAGTACACACAGCTTGTAGTTCAGTTTACTTCATTGACTTTGAGCCAGGCTGATCTTTTAAGCACCTCTTTCAGCAGAGAAGATTCGCTCTTCATTGAAAAGCTTACATCAGGCTCTATGATGATTCCTAGCAGTCAGTATGTAAATGCATCAAGCATCCAGAACAAAGATCACTCAAGATTAATTCTTCAATCCCTGATTGAATACAACTCAACCTCATTCCCGCAAAAGCAGGCTGAATCCTTTGTACAGATTGCAAAAGAAGCCGCAGTGTTAAAAAGAAAAAATTTCATACAGGCACAAAACGATCTTAAATTAAAATACGAACTGCAGTCAGCAAATTCAACGATGCTGTGTTCAACGCTTGCTGATTTCTGGCTGATGAGTGACAGCCCTTCTCCACAGAACTTTCTGCAGGAATACAACAGAACAATTTACAATTTCCAAAGCCTCAACGAAAAAGAAATTGCAAAAAAAATGCTCAGTGAAGATCCTTATATTTTTGTTCTCTTGAATACGCGGGTTTACAAAGCTTACGAAAAACAGTTTAAAGAGAACGGCTACGAACTTGTAACAGAAAAAAACGGTTCATGGTACACAAACGAACTTCTAGCAAAAATCTCACAGAACGAAAAAAAGCAGAATCTTGCAGAAAAAAAAGATGATGAAAAAATTAATGCAGAAGATTTCATTCATGGAGATCAGGCAGAAAAATTCTACAATTCAAACATCGAAAGCTTTTTCAATTTTGAACTTGAAAACGGAATTCCGCTTTATATAAAAGAAGTTCCACATTCCCAGACAGTCTGCATCGGACTAAAAATCAATCCGAAAGAAGAAGCCGACAGTGAAGAATTTGAAGTTCTCTCCGACTACATTGCAAAAAAGTGCAGCAAAGAAAATGCCTTCACAGAATCTCAGTTCAACGGAACAATGATTGTACTTGAAGTTCACAAAGACAAAGTTGAAGAGACACTCAAAAATCTTTCGGAAGCAATTGTATTTGCCAAAATTACGCCGACAGAAGCAGATGAAATTTTCTCCGGCTACAACTACAAAAGATTTCTTGAAAAAGGCAATCTTACAAAACAGATGCAGTCAAAAATTCTTTTTCCCCAAAAAAGCTTCGGTAAAAAACAGACGCTTGATGATTATAAAAAACTCGTTGAAACTTACAACAAGCTTCTTGATGCTTCACTGTATTCAATCATAGCAGTTGGAGATGTTTCTTCGCAGGATTTTAAAACGCTTGCAGAAAAATATTTCGGTTTCATAAAAGAAGTTTCTGAACGGGATTTTGTTCAGCCTTATGTTTTAGAAGAAAGCACTAAAATTAAAAACATAGAAATTGAGCATACATTCACAACGGATAAAAGCGCCGCAAGTGCTCCAAAAGAATCTCCAGTTCTTATTCCGACAAAAGAATTTCTTGACCCAGCTCAAATTTATTTTGATTCACCAGAATACAATCTTGCAGTCTTCAACTCGCTCTTGATGGAACTTTGCCGCCGCACAGAAAAAAAACTTGATGAAGCAAACTGCTCGTTCTTTGAAGCAAAAAACAGTTTTGCAGGCGGAATAATAAGCTGTGAAGGAATCAAAAAAGCCTCGAATTTTTTTGATGCATACAAAGAAGCAAAAAACGAACTTTTAGCAGAGCTGAGCAATGATGAAAAAAAAGAAGATACCGCAAAAAAAATTAAATCATTGTGGATTCAGAAAAAGCTTTCAGGAACAAAAAACAATTTTGAAACACTTCTACTTGTTGCAGAAGGAACAGAAAAAAATAAAGCTGAACAATACCTTCTTGACTACATTGATGTTCAGAATACAGAAGCAGAAGATTATGTTCAGCTTTTAAATGATTATTTTACCGCTGAAGGAAAGTTCAGGGCAAAATCAAAAAACAACTGATTTATTTTGCAAGTCCCTTGTAAAGATCAATAATCTTTTTCTTTGTAACAGTTTTTGGATTCTGTTCTGTGCAAGGGAATTTAAGAACATTGTCACTTACAAAATCAAGGTCTTCCTTTGAAATTGTAAAGTCTGCAACTTTCTTTGGAAGTGCAAGATCCTTTGCAAGCTTTTCAATTGCAGTAACAGCAGATTTTCTAAATACATCAGGCTTTGCTGTAGCGGCAACTTTTGCACCAAGAGCAACTGCAATATCATGATACTTATTTCCTGTAGCAGGAGCATTAATCTGCATAACTTCAGAAAGAAGAAGTGCACTTGTAAGTGAAGCAGGAACTCCATTTGAAGCATCAAGAGATTCTGCAAGAGAAGTCAAAAGGCTCTGACCACTGTTTGAAACTGCAACAGAAAGAAGATACTGAGCATAAAGAACCTGTTCCTTTGCATCAGCTTTACCAGCAGAAGCATTCTTTGCGTTTTCAGCAAGAATCTTGATTGCGTCTACACAATATTTTTCAGTAAACTGCCATGCGTCCTTACTTACGATTGAATCAATTGCGCGTGCAATAAGATTGTATGAAGCAAGAGCATATTCTTTAGAATCAGACTGAGAAATAATTTCTGAATCGATATAAACGGCTGCAGGAAGAGCATGAGAATCGTGGCAGACAATCTTCTTTCTTGCATTTTCATCTTCAAGAATAAAACTGTATCCAAGATCGCGGGCAAAACCTACGCTTGTTGCAACCATCAAAAGTGGGAAAGATTTATTTTTTGTATTTGCTTTTCCATCAAACTTTTTAGGATCCTTAATATCTTCGTTTGCAAGCATAAGTGAAACAGCTTTTGCAACGTCCATTACAGGACCGCTTCCAACTGCAACAACAGCGTCTGCCCTGAATCCCTTTGCCATATCTGAAGCAGAGCGAACATCAGAAACGGATGCAACTGAATCAACTCTGTCAAAAATCTGATAAACAATCCTGTTCTTTGCAAGAAGAGATGGAATCTTCTTTGCAGCCGCAGTTCCCATAGATGCAGGATTTGTAATTACAAGAATACGCTCATATCTGCGGTTCTTGATTTCCTCTATAAAATTCTTAACTGCTTCTTTTCCAAAGCAGAAGATTTCGCTCAATACAAGTAAATTAGCCATTTCTCTGTCCTAAAAATCGGTTGCTACCATTATATAGAAAACAAAGCAAACGTCAAGGATACACAAAATTTGATTTGTGGGCCCCAGCAACGATTGTAAAAATCCTGCTATAAATATAAAATAGGGGCATGAAAGATAAAAACAATCTTAAATTAACCTTAATTCTTACAGTCGGATTATTCATATTTGTAATTGTATTTTTTGGAATCTGGAGAAGCACATTTTAAAATGACAAAAGCAGTTATTTTTGACCTTGACGGCACACTTTTAAACACACTTGAAGATCTTGCAGACAGCTGTAATAAAACTCTTATGCAGTTTGGATTTGAAGAAAGATCCCTTGATCAGGTTAGACTTTACGTTGGGAATGGAATCGGAAAGCTGATGGAAAACGCACTTCCTTCGCGGGCAACAAAAGAAGAACTTGAAGCAGCCATAAAACAGATGAAGTTCAATTATTCCTTAAACTGGAGAAATAAAACAAAACCCTACGACGGAATTGAAAATCTTTTAAAAGAACTTTCTGAGCGCAAAATCAAAACAGCAGTAGTTTCAAACAAACCGGATCCTCAGGTTAAAGAATTATGCAATCTTTATTTTTCTAATTACATGACTGAAGAAACAGCCGTTGGAGAAAAAGAAGGAATCAAAAGAAAACCGGCCCCGGACTCTCTTTTTGAAGTGATGAGAATTCTTGGAGTTACAAAGGAAGAAGTAATTTACGTTGGAGATTCTGACGTTGACATTATGACTGCAAAAAATGCAGAAGTAAAATGCGTAAGCTGCAGCTGGGGATTCCGCAGTGAAAATTTTCTTAAAGAAAACGGAGCCTCAGTAATCATAAAAAAACCGGAAGAACTTTTGCAGCTTCTGTAACAATCCACGAGATATAGAATAAATGAAAGATGAATTCCTTCAGGGCACAATAGCCCGCGATTTTGACTTTTACAGAATACGAGAAACGATTGCTTCACTTGCAATGAGCGAAGAAGGCCGCGATCTTCTGCTCAAAAGAGAAAGCTCAAGCAATCTTGAAGAAATCAACAGATTAAAAAAACTTTCTATACAATGGCTTACATATTTAAATTCCACAAGACCTCAGGCAATCGGAAATTTTCCACCGGTAAAAGACATTTTCCCGATTTTAGCAGTTGAAGGAGCAGCCTTAAACCACGAGCAGATTTTTGCAATCGGACTATTCTGCTGCCACACAGAAAAAGCACGAGACTCACTTGTAAGTGCCGGCATGGAACTTCCAATTGAAACACTCGCTCAAAAAGCACAGCAGATGCCTTCACTCACGGGTGCAAAAAATGAAATCGAATCGGTACTTGATCTTTCAACGGGTGAAATAAAGGACCTTCCGTCATTAAGGGCAATCAGAAACAGAATACAGTCGCTTAAAAAACAGATTGAAAACGCAATCAGAAAATACACATCAAATTCAGAATACGCTTCAGCACTCCAAAGCAACGTTCCTGCATACCGGGCAGACCGTGAACTTCTTGCAGTAAAAGCTGACCACAGAGCACAGATTGAAGGAATCGTTCATGAAGTAAGCGCTTCAGGTTCCACGCTGTACATTGAACCGGAAGAAATTGTAAAGGCAAACAATGAGCTTATTCAGGAAGAATCAGCATTTCAACAGGAACTCAATAAAATTTTCCGCGAGCTTACATCAAGTCTTGCAAAGTACAAAGAAGATTTTGAAACATGCCACACCCAGATGCTTGAGTTTGACGTGACACTTTCTTCAGCACGATATGCAAAACAGGTAAACGGAATTTTTGCAGAAGACTGTGACAAAACAAAAGAAGCACCTGCAATTTTTGCAGCACGACATCCGCTTTTAAAAGACAAAGCTGTTCCTGTAAACATGAATTTCATGACAGGTAAAAATATTACAATCATCACTGGACCAAACACTGGCGGAAAAACCGTAACTCTTAAAACAGTTGCACTTTTTTCACTTTTGAATCAGGCGGGATTTCCAGTACTTGCAGCAGAAGGAACAAGGCTTCCTGTTTTCAGTTCGATATTTGCAGACATCGGAGACGAACAATCAATCGACAACAATCTTTCAACTTTTTCAAGCAGAATGAAAAAAATCGCACTTGCACTTCAGCACGCAGATGAAAACTCACTGGTACTTCTTGATGAACTTGGAAGCGGAACAGATCCACTTGAAGGAAGTGCATTAGCAATGGCCGCACTTGATCTACTGATCGAAAAAAAATCCTTCGTACTTGTTACAACTCACCACGGCGTTCTAAAAAATTACGGATACACAAATTCAAACTGCGTAAATGCATCAGTTGAATTTAACGCCGACACAATGAAACCAACATACAAGCTTCTGATGGGAGTTCCGGGAGAAAGCCACGCCATTGAGATTGCAGAAAGCTCCGGACTTTCACAGCGTGCAATAGAAATTGCAAAAGGATATATTTCAAATCAGCAGGCAGATGTAAGCGCACTTATAAAAGGACTTACGGCAAAACACGAAGAAATTGAAAATCTGATTAAAGCACAGAAAGAAAAACTTGAAGAACTTGAACTCAAAGAATATAAGCTTAGTGAAAAAGAACTTAGAAACAAAGAACGCGAAGTTGAACTGAAAGAACTTGAACATTCACAAAGCAGCGAGTTCCTTGTAGAAACAAGAAGCAAACTTGAAAATCTTGTGAGATATCTTCGTGAAGGTGAAATCAACAGAGAAAAAACTCTGGCAGTAAAAAATTTTATTTCAGAGCTCACACAGCAGGTTGAAAATCAGACTGATAAAATTGAAGAAGTAAAAAAGGAACTTGAAAAACAGGAAGAAATTGTTGCAGAAAACGGCATGAGGATTTCAAAATCGGGAGCAGCAAAAACTTCTTCAAAGAAAAACAAAAAGCAGCGAATGAGCAACAAGGACGCTTTCAAAAATGCAACAGTAAATGAATACGCACATGCAGAAGAAAAACTTAAGCCGCGTCAGGTTAAAACAGAAGAGCTTTTCTTTGAAGGAGCAGAAGTACTTGCAGGAGCTGAACGCAGAAAAGGAACGCTGATTAGAAAAGTTAAAGACGGCGTATGGCAGGTTCAGTTTGGAATGCTTAAAATGAATATTCCGCAAAGACAACTTGTTCCATGCGAAAACACAGTATCACTTGTAAAGCAAAAAGTCAGTGTTGAATTTGTGCGCGACAATGCAGAAGAAAGAAATGAAGCACCAAAGTTTGAACTGAGACTTCTTGGCATGAGATACGAAGAGGCAATGAAAGAACTGGAGCATCAGCTTGATTTGTGCGCAATAAACAACTTTAAGAATTTTTCGATTGTACACGGAAAAGGCAACGGAGTTCTTCAGCAGGCAGTTCACGATTACTTAAGCCACTACCCCGGAGTAAAAGATTACCACTTTGCCCGCCCAGAAGAAGGTGGAAGCGGCAAAACATACGTAGAGCTGTTGTAGGGGGAAGGTTTGTTTCACTTCTATTGACAATTACATATTTTCTGCTATAGTTAATTTGTCGGATAGGAGACATAAAACCCTATTCCATTGGTCGTTACGGAGACCTTAAACCCGTGACACAGCCGGCTATAAGTCGGCTTATTTTTTTGATAAAATTATGGCGGCACATCCTACTTCTTTTAAGCAATGTCGTTCCACGAATCGTACCTGATAGCAATTTCCGATTCTCTACGCTTTGTTGTATTGTCCGCTACGTCCCTATTATTTAATTATTGTACACTTTAATTGAATATCTTTTCCCTTACGTCCAGAGGCATAAGTCCATTGAAAAGGCGTTCCAAAATGTTTTTGGTTATTAGGTTGAAGTAAAAGTTTTACATATTCATCAAGTGTATGAATATAAATATCATTTTCGTCATGTATTAAAATATAGTCGGCACACTGAATAGTTGTTCTATTTTTTCCTCCATATCCTCCAATAACCCATCGAATCAATTTTTCTAAGTATGGTTTTAATTCATATGTCAAAGAGTTACACTTTTCTTCTCCAAAATCTCTTAGATTTCCTACTTCTTGAAACTCAAAAAGTAATTTTCGTAAATTACTATTATTTTTATCTAAAACTTCTAAAAAATCTTTTGCTGAGTATTGATGAACGCTAACACTTTTAGCATTTGTTTTTTTACAACTAATCGTATAATTTACTTCTTCATTTTTCCCAGATCCAAAAGCACGTATTAAGACATCTGTTTTAGGATTGCCGTTTGACTCTAATACACCTATAACTTTTTTATCAGATGTTGCTGTTATCGACCAAACTGAGTTTCTATCAATTCCAAGTTTATCAAGTATTTTTTTATAAAACTTGAAATTTGTACCAATTAAATTTTGTTTATCATTTTTCCATTTATAAAAATTATCCTTATCACTCAATATTGCAGCTATGAAAGATTCAAAAACATTTCCTTCCTTGTCTTTCTTCTGCCCATTAGAAAGATTTATATTTGCGTAGTTTTGTATCATTTCAAAAAATTCGCTTTGACTAATAACATGGTCAATTGCTGAATAATATAATTTATTATTCGTATTCGATATCTCTGAATAAGGAACTTTATTTTGAATTTTTAAGTTATATGCTTGAAATAAATCTAATTCACTTTTTGGAACAAAATCAGGATATATTAAAATTGAGTTTTTTACAGATTTATCAATTATCTTAATATTATAACTATCCCACTGATTGCCTTTTATTCGATCACTTCGACAAGATGTTGTTGTATACAAAATCCATTTAGTACCATCATGAAAAGTAACGATAAAATTTGAATAAAATTGCTTTGAGTCAAAATTTTCATAACCACAATGAAAATCCGAAACTATTTCTTTAATATATGAATATTTTAGACATTCGTTTAAAATATTTTCTAAAGATTTCTTTGCATTTGCTCCACGTTCGGCTTTATCTTTGTTAGAAAACTGGGGCATTATAGTGCCCCCTTATTAGAAAGAGTTACTGTAATTTTTTTAGAAATTTCTATTACAACTGGTACAGCAACAGAATTTCCAAACTGATGATACATCTGTGTTCTAGAAACAGGACATTCAAATATTTTAGGAAATCCCATGATTGCTTTACATTCATTTTTTGTAAGAAGCCGTAAGCCTGTTTCACCACCTCGAACAAAAGTTCCGGTTATGCGTTGAATTTTATGATAAGATGCACAAAGTGTTTTGACAGGGAAATCCGAATTCTCATCTATAATTTCTGGATGCCCATCGTTTTTTTTAAAAATGTACGATTCTTGTAAATGTTTTGAAATTGAAGGCCCCTTTGCATCTTTTTCAACAAATTGGCCTATACCAATTTTATTTTTGTTTCCTTCAGGAAAAATAAAGTTTGAAATATTTAAATCATTTCTGAAACCAACAAAATAAAGACGTTTACGCTCTTGTGGAACTTTAAAATCAGCGCTATTTAAAACTTTATAGAAAACTGAGTAACCTAATTCATTTTTCAGAGTGTCAATAATTGTCTCAAAAGTATTTCCATTGTCATGAGTAAGCAATCCCATTACATTTTCTAAAAGAAATGCTTTAGGCTGCTTTTTCTTAATGATGTTTGCAATATAGAAGAAAAGTGTTCCCTGGGTTTTGTGCTGAAAACCTTCTCGTTTACCGATTGAACTAAAAGGTTGACAAGGAAAGCCTCCTGCCAAAACTTCAAAATCAGGAATGTTATCAGGATTTACTTTCGTAATATCCCCGAACGGAACTTCACCGTAGTTTTCGTAGTAGGTTTGTTTTGCGGCATCATCCCATTCAGAAGAAAATACGCAATGTCCACCATTTGCCTGCATCGCAAGCCTAAATCCGCCGATTCCTGCGAACAAGTCAACAAATGTAAAAGAGGAATCAGCTTTGCTTGTGAACGGGATTTTTTTTCTTTCGAAGAAATTCTCTGCTTCACTCAGTTTTGAATCTTCAAACGAGAACTTTTTAATAAGCTCCTGCCGTTTGTGTGTCTTGGCAGTATCATCTGTCATCATCAGATAATGAGTAAGGAGTGCATAATTTTCTTCGCAATCATTGTCAGGAATATAATCTTTAAGTTCTTGATAGTTCTTATTAGATTTCTTACCGCACTTTAAACCGACGTTAAAAGTGTCACTTTATTCTTTGCCGTTTCAGATTTTTTTCATTATCTTAAGAGTATGACCTACGGATATATTCGCGTGAGCACAAACAGGCAGACCGTTGAGAATCAGCGCTTTGAGATTCTTGAGTTCTGCAAAAAACAGGGAATTACCGTCGATTCTTGGATTGAAGAGACAATCAGCGGGACAGTTGAGCCGAAAAAGCGGGAACTTGGGAAACTGCTCGAGGGCGTAAAAAAGGATGACCTCATCATCTGCTCTGAGCTTTCCCGACTGGGACGCAGCCTTTTTATGATTATGTCAGTGCTGAACATTCTGATGGAAAAAGGGGCGCGGGTCTGGACTATAAAAGACAATTACAGGCTCGGCGACGACATTCAGAGCAAGGTCCTGGCCTTTGCATTCGGCCTGAGCGCAGAAATCGAGCGTAACCTGATAAGCCAGCGAACAAAAGAAGCCCTTGCGCTCAGGAAAAATGAGGGGGTAAAACTCGGCCGGCCGGTCGGCTCAACTTCCTCAAAAAGCAAGCTTGATGGAGCGGAACTTGAAGTCAGCGTGATGCTTCTTGCGGGAATCAGCGTGAACCAGATGGCCAAACTCTACGGCACGCACCGGAAGACTGTGAAACTTTTTATAAGCAAAAAGAAATTGGATGAC
>JAILEY010000046.1 GCA_024687165.1 Treponema sp. | reverse complement strand
CAAAACAGGAATTCTGGAGAAAAAATGAACGGTTTTGCAAAGAAAAAAATAAATTCTCATCTCAAAAACTGGCCACTGCTGTTAAAATCCCTTGAAAAGAGGTCAAAAATCAGCCCTGCGCCTAACTATTGTAATTAGTGTGATAGATGATGGGATCATAGGGGCTGTCTTATTTTTTGAGGGTATTCTGACTGTACTAAAGTTGACTTTTTCAAAATGGTCTTTTCTTATTAGTTAAAAATATTGATTTTTATATACCTCAGTTGGGATTAGATAGCAATGAGCAAAAAAGTTTAGTGTATACGGCTTATGAAATGTCATTATATAAACGATTACAAAAATTGAGAAACTCAAAAGATATGTATGGAGATTATAGAACATATTTAGTAGATAATATAATTAATATAAAATTAAATCGATTTATTGACTTATAGAAAAATTATCATATATTGTGAGTAGATTGAGGACATAGGGCTTGTCCTGGCTAAATAAATAAGATCCGATAGATGATTGGGGTCGGAGAGCCTGACCCGGCTAATAAGATAAAGCTCTATTGAGGAAGCTCTGTAGGTAACTACAGGGCTTTTTTGTAGAGGAGAGAATGGAATTAAGATATTTATCATCAGTTTTTTATCAAAAATATATGGTTCTTTTTTCAGGATTTTTAGGCATATTTGGAATTGATAGATTTTATGCAAAGAGAAAAGTAACTGGAATTATCAAATTATTACTTGGATTGCCACTTATTCTAATAACCGTTTCTTATATACTTAGTTTAATTTCAAAAAATTTTATTGATTGGCTACAATCTTCATCTATTCAGTACTATTCTAATCTATAGCTTTTTGATTCTGATTTGAATCAATCGAAATCTTGGATACATTTAATTCTCATTTTGCTGATTCAAATTTTGCCAATAACAATATTTTCAATAGTAGACTTCATGCTTTGCGGTTTGGGAAAAATGAAAGATTCCGATAATAAACCAATTGTCAAATGGTAATAATGCCCTAACATTCGCTTCAAATCAGATTTTACGAGAGTGATTTACTTTTTTAAACGATTTTGTAATAAATTTTTTCAATGAATTTCTATGCGAATAATAGAGTTAGAAAGCAAGTTGTCAAGCCACTTGTTTTTTTTACTATGTACGTTATAATGTACATAATTGGAGGTGCATTATGAACGCAATGAACGCAACAAAAGCCCGGGCAAATCTTTTCAAAATCATGGCTTTTGTAAATGACAATTCACAGCCTTTAACTCTCACTAATTCAAAAGGAAAGAATGCCGTCCTTGTCGGTGAAGATGACTGGAATGCAATTCAGGAAACAATGTATTTGAATTCTGTTCCAGGCATGGTTGAATCATTAATTCAGGGCAAAAATACACCTTTGGAAGATTGTCTTTCTGAAGAAGAAGTTGAGTGGTAATTAATGTATCTTATAAAGTATGAAAAGCAGGTTGTAAAAGATATTAAAAATCTGAAAAGTGCTAGACTCGACGGAAAGGCAAGAGCTTTGATTGAAATATTAAAACGTAATCCTTTAGAACCGCCATGTGAAGGACTTGTAGGAAATTTGTCCGGCTTATATTCAAGAAGAATTAATATTCAGCATCGATTGGTATACGAAATATTTAATGAAGAAGTTACGGTCAATGATATAAAATACGAAGGTACAGTAAAAATCATTCGTATGTGGACTCATTATGATAAAGTGTAATAAATATTATACGGCAGTTATCGCATAAGATGATTTACAAAAAATAAAGAACAGACTGAAGCACGGTCTTTCATTCGAGCAGATTCTGCCAGTGTTTGATGATCCGTATTTTCTTGAAAGATATGATAGAGAACATTCCACTGATAGAGAAGACAGATATTTTGGACTTGGCTGTATGCAGGGGATTATCGTAGTTGCGGTATCTTATACGGAGACTAAAAGAATAAGAATTATTTCAGCGCGACTTGAATCGCCTAAAGAAGAGGAGGTTTACAATGAATTCTGTAAAAACATTAACAGCTAAAGATATTGCGGAACTCAAAAAAAGACCGGTAGATTTTTCAGATATTCCGGAACTAACGGATTCACAGGCAAGGGAACTTTATCCGAAAAACTGGCGTCCAAGGAAGAAGGCAATTTCTGCAAGAATTGATTTAGATACTATAGAATGGCTTAAAACTCCGGGAGAAAAAGGATATTTACAGAGAATGAATGCCGTACTCCGCTGGGCAAAAATGGAAGGCTGTCCTATTTCAAGTCTCTAAAATGTTTCTACACCCCACATCTAGCGCTTTCCTCTCAACGGAAAACGCTGGAGTTTTTTGTATACAAATAGGGATTTGTTGGAGTAAATATTGAATATAATTTGTACTTAAAAACTTTTTATTGGCTAATAAAAACAGGGTAAAAATAGTATTAAAGTAAAAAAAAGCAGCAGTGAAGACCCTCATGTCCTGACGGTTCAACTGCTGCCTTTAAAATTCCACATAAAATGCAGATTAATTAGCGTGCCTTGTAAGGTTCATACTTGATTTTTGGGTCGTATGTTCCTTCGCGGATTTCTCCAGTCAATGAAGGAATTTCCATCTTCATTCCAGGAAGAATCAAATTTGGATCTTCTGGTTTTGGAAGTGATTTCTTGTTTGCCTGGTAGAGATTTTCCCAAAGCCATGGGTTGTTGTAAACATAAGGACGTCCTGAAATGTTCCAGAAACAGTCTTTGTTTGTTGCCCAAGGTTTTACGATGTAATACTTTGGAAGTGGAGTGATTTCATAAACGTCTGCAAGTGTTGTAAGAACCTGCTTTGCGAAGTATGAAGCCTTTTCCCAGTTTTCATTTGCAAATTCAGATTCGGCCTGAGAAAGATTCTTTGTTGCAGTTTCGAATGCGATAGGGAAGTTTTTGTCTCCGTTCATTTTCTTAACTGCTTCGATTCTTGCCTTTGCTTCTTTAATATCTTTGTCTGCAAAATCGCGTGCCATCATGCTTCTGATGAATGCGTCTGAGAGGTCTGCATTCTCTTTTGCCTTTGCTGCATATTCTTCTGCAAGATCATATTTTCCTGCATCAAGAGCAAGCTGAGCTTTCTTTGTGTATTCCTTTGCAAGCTTCTGATATGTATTGTTTGTGTAGCTTGCTGCAAAAATTGCTGAAAGTCCTGCAAAAGCAATTACTGTAAAAGCGATTAATTTTTTCATTATTCAGCCTCCTGAATTTCTTCAGAAACTTCTACTTCATTAGCTTCTGATTCAGAGAAGTCGTCTTCTTCAAGAAGAACTGCATCTTCTGCTTCAATTCCTTCTATCTTTTCATCGCCAAGAGGTTTTTCTTTATCTGCCCACTGAGCTGTTCCTTCACTGTCAGCAACACGCTTCTTTGCTTCATCAATTGCTTTCTGTGCCTTTGCGCGTGCTTCAGAAACTTCTGAATAAAGAACTGTAAATCCTTCTTTTGCTTTCTTGTAGTTTGCAAGAGCTCCTTCAGGATCCTTTGTTACGTAGTTCTGATCTCCGTTCTTGAAGTTTTCTACGTACTTGTCATAATCAGCCTTTCTTGAAACTGCACATTTTACGCTGTCTGCATTTTTCTTTGCTTTGAAAGCTTCTGTACGTTCTGCTTTTGCAAGTTCCTTAAATCCTGCATTGAGTACAGAATTCATGCATTCAAGTGCTGCATTAGATTTCTTTCCCCATTCTGCACCAAGAACAGCATTTGATTCTGGTTTAGCAAGTTCATCAATGAGTGCACAACCTTCATTGTAGTTCTTCTGATCGTAAGATGCGAAGTTAAGTTCATCAACTCTTGCTTTTGCTTTTTTTGCATCTGCATATGCTTTGAGTGCATTGTAACGGTTGATTACGTCTTTAAGAAGTCTGCTGTGATCTACAGTTTTTGAAGCTTCTACTGTTTCTTTTGCTGCAGCATATTCTTTTTCTGCAATTTCCCATGCAAATGAGTTTGCATCTTTTGCTCCGGCATCAAGTGCATCTTTTCGAGCTTCTTCTGCAAGTTTTAAAAGTTCGTTGTTTTCTTTTTCGATTTCTTCTGGTGTCTTTGCAGAGTTCAATGCACCTTCAGTTTCGTCCACAGCATCATTTACAGCTTCTTCAACGGCTGCTGCATCTGGAGTTTTTTCTTCTGGAGTTGATCCACATGCAACGAAAAAGAATGAAAGAGCAATAACGGCTGCTGTTAAAATCTGTTTAGATTTAATCATTTTGCCTCCCTGAGTTTCTACTCCCCTTTATAAAGTTTACAATATATATCGGCATTTCTTCAAGAAAAAGTGCATAAATTAATACTCCGTGACAAAAAAAAGAAAGTAAAGTAGAATTGATTTAGAGTTTTTTGATAATTTTAGCATTCTAAAGGAGGATAATATGGCAGAAGGATTTACACCACCAGTTATTGAAAAGGAAATCGGTGTTCTTTCACAGGGAAAAGGCGGATGGAAATTGGAACTGAATTTCGTTTCCTGGAACGGTCGTCCTGCAAAATATGATATCCGCTCCTGGGATGAAAATCATGAAAAAATGGGTAAAGGTGTAACTTTTACTCAGGAAGAATTGTTGGAATTAAAGAAGATACTCAACGGAATGAGTGAATTAAATTAATTTGAGAAGGATAAAATGAAAAAATCAATTTTAAAAATCGTTGCAGCTGGATTTGCAGCACTGTCTTTTGTGGCATGTTCAAATAATAAACTTAAAGATCAGGTTGAAATCGTAAAGATTGGAAAATTTGAACCTGCTGAATTGAGTTCCGGAACAATGCGTATGCCTAAGGAATTGACTTCTGGTCTGGCAGATGTTGATTTTACAGTTTTCCTGAATCCAAAAAACGGATGTTCAGAACTGCGTTACAAGTATAACATGTCAAAGTTTAAGCTTCTTTTTGATAGAGAAGGCCGTGAAAAGCTTTGTCTTGCTGCAGAAAATTATCTGAAGGATTATGAAGCAAAGGCTTTAGACAGAAACAGAACAAAGCCTTCTGACATGTATGGAGTAATCCGTTCCAGAATTGAATGGGGACCTTTCCAGTATTCAGCAAATGCAGATCCAAGGGTAACCTTCAGTTATGTGTTTGTAGGAAAATCACCTTATTTCTGCATCAGAATTCCTATGACAGAATCTTCAGAAACAAAGGGTGATTTAAGAGTTAAGTTCCCTGGAACAAAGCTTTATTTTACAAGAGCCCAGCTTAAGGATCTTGTTGAGGGCATGAAGGAAGAGAACTTTAGAAGGGTTGCTGCTGAAAATACAACCGTAAGTTCTTCAAAGGCTGATGATTATGAAGGCTATGAGGAAGCAGATACTCCAAAAGTTGAAGCCGACGATTATGTAGAAAATTAATTGAATGCGGGATGGTTTTTAATCATCCTGCTTTTTTTTGCTTTCATGACAAAATCTGCGTCAAATGATATAATTTTTAATTAAATTAAACGTTGATTTGGATAGATGGAAGAAATGAAAAAGGTAAGAATTATTTCGTTAATTTTGAGTGCGGCTGTTGTGTTGTTTGCAGGCTGTGGTAAGAAGAAAAATGTAAAACTGATTTTGAATGATCCTGATTCTGCAATTTCGTTTGAACCTGGTCAGAGTGAAAAAATCGACCGTGTAATATCGAACTGGACAAATGAAAACGGAACAATTGTAATTCTTTTTGGATACGGTTTTGAGGATGATGATTTTTATGAGCATTCACTTAAGAGGGTTGAAGATGCTTATGGTTTAGCAGAAAACGGCGGTCTGATTACACCTGTTCATTTTAACAAGGATTTGAATTCTCACATTGCAAATTTTTATAATTACATCAAGGATTTGAATATCCGTGGAATAATTCTTTTTGGTGCTCCTGAAAATACTGCAAGGGAAATTGCAAAGGTTCAGAAATCATTTGATGAAAAGACTCCGTTCAATGTTTTTTCTTTTTTCCCGCAGGATGATGTTCTTGCCCAGGAAGGAACATGTAATATTATTGTAGAAAATAAACGAGATGAAACTCAGCTTGAGGAAATGACTCAAGTTATGGATGAAGGTTCAGTTGATCTTATGATTCGTGCCGTAAGATATATTGCTGCAGTTCCGGGGCCTCTGCCTGTAAATGCAGAACTTGTAAAACATGCAATGAAGCTTCTTGGAATGACGAAAATCAGCAAGTATATAGACAGCGAAACAAGTCTTCATTCAGACAATCATTTTTTGATTGACGTAAAAAAATAAGCAGATTCAGGAATCAGATTTGAACAGGTTTACTCAGGAAGGAACATATTTATTCGGCAGCATAAAAGATATAAAGGAACTTGAAGAAAAAGAAAATGCTGCTGTTCTCATTATATCGGATACTCACGGGGATTTTGGAACTTTGCACAGTATCTTAAAGCAGTTTGGTGCAGAATGTGATGCATTGATTTTTGCAGGAGACGGAATTGCGGAACTTGCTGCCATTGCTGATGAAAGTTGTGATAACAGTGATTTTCAGAAATTCATTCCTCCGGTAATTGCTGCGGTTGAAGGAAATAACGATCAGGATTTTTATCCGTTTAGAAATTATCTTTCAGATTCTCCGTATTATATTGAAACTCAGATTCCTCTCAATCAGAGTTTAACAATCTGCGGACATAATATTTTTGTAACTCACGGCCACAGATTTTCTCTTTATGATGGAGTTGATAGCCTGGTAGAAACTGCTGCTGAATGTGGAGCAGAGATTGCAGTTTTTGGTCATACTCATATTGCAATGGAATGTCTTTACAGCGGAAATGTTCATATTGTAAATCCTGGAAGCTGCTCTTTGCCACGTGGATTTCAGCCGCCGACTTTTGCACTGATGAAGCTTAAAAAAAATCAGAAGTCTTTTGATCTTACTTTTTATGAATTTAATTCTGCCGCTTGTAAGCCGTATATTCCTTCTGTGGACAATATTTAGAAATGCTGTACAGACTTCAAAATGTTTCGTATTCATATCCTGACTCAGAAAGAAATGCTCTTGATGGCGCAAGTTTTGTTGTAGAGCAGGGAGAATATATTGCAATCGTTGGTAATAACGGTTCCGGGAAAAGTACTCTCTCACGCATTCTCGCAGGATTCCTTGAGCCGTCTGAGGGAAAGGTTGAGACTAAAGAAAATCTTCATCCGGGAATTGTTTTTCAGCAGCCGAAGGAACAGATTGTTGCCGGAATTGTTGAAAGAGATACTGCATTCGGTCCGCAGAATTTAAGGCTTTCAAAGGCGGAAATTGAATTAAGGACGATAGAGTCTCTTTCCGTTGTTTCAATTGCGGATAAAGCTTTAAATACAACTTTTGAACTTTCGCTTGGACAGATTCAGCGTCTTGCGTTTGCAGGAATAATCGCACTGTTTCCGGAGATTCTTATTCTTGATGAAGTAACTTCTCTTCTTGATGAGGAAGCAAGAAAAAGTCTTGTAGAATTTATTTCTCAGTGGAACAGAAAAGGTCACACAGTAATTCATATTACGCATGATGCAGATGAAGTTATGGCTGCTAAACGTGTGCTTGTTCTTGAAAAATCAAAAATCGTTTTTGACGGTTCTACAGAAGATTTTAAAAATAATTCAGAATTATATGAAAAAATATTTGTTCCGCCTGTAGAAAAAATTGAGCTTAAGGATTTCACCAAAGAGCCGGTTGCATTCAGTGTAAAAAATCTTTCATTTAATTATGATGATTATAAAGTTTTTGACAGCGTTTCTTTTGAGTTAAAAAGAGGTTCCCTTACTGCACTTACAGGTCCAAGCGGCTGTGGAAAATCAACGCTTTTTGAATGTCTTGCAGGAATTAAAAAATATTCATCGGGTGAAATTTATTCTGTTGAAAGGCCGTCACTTTGTCTTCAGGAAAGTGAAGCATCTCTCTTTGAAGCATATGCTGCAGATGATGTTGCTTTTAGTGCAATAAACAGAGGCTGCGGCGGAAAAGAACTTTTAAAGCGTGTAAAAAAATCCATGAATCTTGCAGGCCTTGATTACACAAAATATGCTGACAGACCTTCCTTTAATCTTAGCGGTGGTGAAAAAAGAAAACTTTCTATTGCTTCAATAATTGCGATGGACAGCGATGTTTTTATTTTTGATGAACCTACTGCTTCCCTTGATCCTGAGTCTAGAAAAAATATTCTTCTTTCTTTAAGGCATCTTGCAGACAGCGGAAAAACTGTTTTGTTCAGTACTCATCGTGCAGAAGAAGTAAATATTGCAGACGTTCATTTAAGCTGGGCTGACATAAAGAATAAAAAAGATGATTCTGCTTCTGTTGAAAATTCAGAATTGAAAAAAATGAATCCTGTAAAAAATTCAAAGACTCTTGAAACTCTTGCGCGTTATTCAAAAGCTTTTAGTGCTCCTCCTGTAATTCCGAATTCAGTTGTTTCAGTTTTACCTTCAGCATTAAAAATCATTTTGTTTTTTGCTTTGTTTACTGCTGCAACTGTTGCAAATTCCGTTCCTTTCTGCGGTGGAGTTTTTGCATTTTGTATTTTGTATTCCCTGCTTGCCCGTGTTCCTGTAAAAAGTATCCTTGGTGCACTCGTAAAATTTTTGCCGTGGATTTTGCTTTTTGCGGTTGTTCAGATGGTGCTTATTCATCCTGATCCTACAGACCATGTTCTTAAAGATTTTGGATTTATGATTGTCACAAAAGAAAAAGTTTTGTACGTAATAAAATCGTTCTTAAGAACTTCTGGAATCATTGTGACCTTGCGTGCATTTATTTTTTCAACGAGTGAGCGTGCCGTAATGGACGGATTAACGGCTGTTCTTTATCCGCTTGCACTTTTAAAAATTCCGGTGAGATATCTTGTTCTTGTTGTTGGAATAATTTACAGATTTGTGCCATTGCTTTTTGAAGAGCTTTCATGCATTATTAAGACACAGATTATCCGCGGAAGCTATGCAAATGCCAGAGGTCTTAAAAAGATAAAAATACTTGTTTCATTCTTTGTGCCTTTGACTCTGCAGGCATTTAAAAAAGCACAATATCTTGCGGATGCACTTACTGCTAGATATTTTAATTAAAAAAGAGGTCATCATGGATCCGATAAAAACTGCTGTTCTTGTTATTGCCGTATCGATGTACGCACTTGTAATTCTTTTTCAGAATAAGAAGGTTCTTATAACTTCTGCAGCAGCAGCTCTTCTGATTATTCTTGGAATGATTATGCCTGGTAAAATTTTTATTCTGCCTCAGGATGTTGTTGCACAGGACGGAATTTTTCCAAGCATAATTTTTGCATTTACACATTCGCTTTTTAATCTCATTGACTGGAATGTGCTGATGATTTATCTGGGCAGCATGATTGTTGCTTCGATGTTTATTTATTCGAAGGTGCCTTTAAAGCTTGCAGATGTTCTTGTTTCACGTTCAAGGAATAGTGCTGTTGCAGTTGTGTTCGTTCTTATTCTTACAGGCTTGCTTTCGACTTTTATTGAAAATATTGTAGCTGTTGTGATTATGGCACCTGTTGCTTTTTCAATCTGCAGTAAAACAAGACTTAATCCACTTGCATTTATCTGTGCCCTTGCAATGATCAGTAATATTGAAGGAACTGCAACTCTTGTGGGAGATCCTCCAAGTATTATTTTTGCTTCTTATGCGGGTTATAACTTCAATGATTTCTTTTTCCATAACGGCAAGCTTTCTGTATTTTTTATAGTTCAAGCAGGAATGATTGCAGGCTGTATTTTTTATTTTATGACTTTTGCCAGAAAATCAAGAGATAAGATTTTTGGTGAAAGTGAAAAAGTTATTTCATGGGTTCCGCTTATTCTTCTTGCAGTGATGATTCTGGGACTTTCTTTTGTTCCGTTTATTCCTTACAGATTTGATTATGCAAGCGGTTTGTGTGTAATGGCTGCAGCGTGTATGAGCATTCTGTGGTTCAAGTTTTTTCAGAAAAAAACAGTTTCAGATACTGCAAAAAAACTGAAGGAACTGGACTGGGAATCAATCTGCTTTCTGATGGGAATTTTTATTGTAACTGGTGCAGTAAGCGAATGTGGTCTTCTTGATATTCTTGCAGGCTTTCTTTCAAAAGTGTGCGGTCAGTCTGCGTTAAAAGGATTTTTGATAATTCTTGTTTTTTCAGTTTTGTTAAGCGGATTTATTAATAATGTTCCTTTTATAATCGCAATGCTTCCTGTTGCAAATTCAATGGCTTTCAGTATGAGAATTAATCCTGAGCTTTACATGTTTGCATTGCTGATCGGCTGTTGTCTTGGTGGTAATCTTTCGCCGTATGGAGCAAGCGCAAATGTTGTTGCAATGGAAATTATCAAAAAAGAAGGAAATGAAATATCTTTCAAAAAATGGATGAGAATTGGAGTTCCGTTCACTGTGATTACAACGGTTGCTTCTTCTGTTCTTTTGTGGGTTCTCTGGTCGTAAAAAAGATTTTAAGCGCAGACAGAAACTACTGTTCCTGCTTCAGGCATAACACCTGCAAGACCGTATGGAGCAGCTGAGACTGACTGTGCTGCCACGGTATTTTTGATTTCCTGCTGATACTGCTTGATGAGATTGTCTTTCTGTTCTTCAGTCATTCCGCCTACGTCTTCTTTTGAAACACTGTCTTTCTTTTTCATCGAGATAAGCTGACTGATAAGGGTATTAAGGATTTTAACTTTATCAACTGAAACTCCGTTCTGTCCCGGTTTTGTTGGTGTTCCATGAACATAATCAAACTGAGAATAGATTACGGCATTAGGTTTTACAGGAACACAAAGTGAACCTGAAGCTGTCACAACTGAGTTATAGGAATGTGCATTTAAATTAATTCCATTTGCGAACATTTTCTTTACCCTCATTTAAAATATCGGTAAAGACAAAACTAAGTTTAGTAAAATTAAGTTTAGTTTAAAAAAATCTGAATATTTGATAAACTGTCTTCATGAATCGAATAGTTAAAGTGTTTATGATACTGCTTGCTTCAGTGCTGGTTTTATCATGCAAAAAGAAAGAGATAACGCATATTATAATCTGGACAGACAATATAGAATTCATGTCGTATGTTGAGCATTTTAATTCAACTCACAAAGACCTTAAGGCTGTTGTTGTATATAAAAAAGAAGTTGCAAAAGCTTTACCGGTTGCAAAAGATGAAGTTCCGCCTGATATTGTTGTCGGCTCATGGCTTATGAATTCTGCAGTGAGAAAGAATTTTCAGCCTGTTGATTTTTTCTTTAAAGAGTCAAAGCTTTCTCTTTTAGATTTTTATAATCAGCTGCTTGAATATGGAAAGATGAATAACAGACAGTATCTTCTTCCGGTTAGTTTTAATCTGCCTGCAATGGTTTTTAATAAAAAAAATGAATCATATGTTGGTACAGATCATTTTCTTACAGTTGATCAGATAAAGCTTACAGCAACAATGCTCAATGTTAAAACAGATAAAAATTCATATACTTCCATGGGATACGCTCCATCGTGGGATAGTGATTTTTTGTATATTGTTACAAAACTTAATGAAGCATCTTATCATGAAAAAGGTTCCAGCTTTATGTGTGATGAAGATTCAATTTCAAAATCAATTTCGCTTTTAAGAGACTGGACGAGCGCAAGAAATACAGATACTTCTTCAGAACAGAATTTTCAGTTTAGATATCTTTACATGCCGAAATATAATCAGGTTACTTCAGGCAGGTGTCTTTATGCTTTCCTTACGAGTGATGAAATTTTTACTTTAACAAAAGCACAGTCATCATCGCTTTCTTTCAGATGGCTTATTCAGAATAAAAAAATTCCTGTGGAAGATAATTTGATTACGATGGGAATTTATAAGGATGCAGAAAATCCACGCATTGCTGAAAAGTTTATTGAATGGTTCATGAATGAAAATACGCAGAAGGAACTTATTGAGCGCACAGAAAATATGAAACTGAATTCTATCAACTTCGGGATTGCAGGTGGATTTTCTTCGCTCAAGCAGGTTAATGAAAAATATTATCCGGCGTTCTATCGTGAACTGTTTGGAAATCTTCCTCCTGAAAATTATATTTGTGTTCCTAACATTCTTCCTGCAAGATGGGAAAGCATTTTGTCTAACGTTATAAAACCGTATCTTGTGGATTCAACAAAGACTGATGCTGCTGCGGGAAAGTCTCTAAAAGAAAGAATCTCTGAATGGGAAAAACAAAGATACTAATATAAAAAGGGCTCCAGTTTAACTGAAGCCCTTTCTGTTTAATGAAGATTTATTTTTTTTACTTTGACATCTCTTCTGCGGTGTCGTAGATTGCCTGGTAAACAATTTCAATCTTGTCTTCATCAAGACTTGAGAATGCAACACGGAGAGTCTGAGGATCTATCTGAACTGTTCCGATTCCTTTTTCATGAAGAAGCTTTACGCGGAGTTCTTCTGCATTGATTTTCTTTGTATCAAATGACATGAAGTATCCTGAGTTAAATGGAAGAGGTTCGATTGCATTGCTTTTGTGGCTGTTTACAAACTTTCTTACGAGTGTATAGCGGCGTTCAAGAATCTTGCGGAATTCTTTCTTTTCTTCATCAAGCTTTCCTGTTTCATAGCCTTTGCGGATGAGAGTCTGTGCTGGAGTTGAAGAGCATGATACAGAAGAACGGATTGCTGCCATAAGCTTTTTTACAAGAGCATCATACTGTGCGTCTGTCATTCCTTTGCATCCGAATGTGATGAATCCAGTTCGTGCACCCCAGGCAAAGTCTTCTTTTGTAGGACCGTCAATTTTTGCTGCAAGAATATTTTCGTGAAGGTCGCAGAGCTTTGCAAAAAGTGATTCAGGCTCTATATCATCTTCGTAGTTTAATCCGAAGTAAGCATCGTCACACCAAACCATAACTTTTGTTCCGCCTTCTGCAAGATTCTTACAGATTTCAACAAGGCGTGCTGCTTCTGCTTTTGTTGGAGAATAGCCTGAAGGGTTCTGAGGGAAGTTGAGGATTACGCGTACAGAACCAGTTTTAGCCTGCTCCTTAAGAGTTGCTTCAAGTCCGTCGATGTTGAACTTTCCGTCTTTGAACATCTTGAACTGAACGAATTCAGCATTGCGTCTTGCACTTGCAATAAGAACGTAATTATCCCAGGAAGGATCTGCTGCAACAAGTGCATGTTTTTCATCAAGGAACAAATCAGAAAGATATGAGATACCTGCTGTAAGTCCCGGAACAACTACAGGAAGTGAAAATGATTTATTTGCAAGTGATGGATTCTTTTTGATTAATTCTTTTTTCCAGATTTCCCTGAATTCTGGAACACCAGCAGTTGGTGCATATGCAACAATTTCTCCTGCAGTAAGAGCTGGAGCAAACTGATGAATTGAAGGAAGCATTACAGGTTTCCCTTCTACAACTGTTGTACCGATTGTGCCGTTTGCAACTTTTCCAAGCTTTTTAGCTTCACCGCTCTGTGCGATAATTCCCTTAGGGAAATACAGTCGGACACCAACGTCTGAAAGCAACTCTCCGGCAGTTGTACCCTTGAGTGCGTCATTTAATTCTTGAGCTAATGGATTAATCATAATGCGTTCAGTATCTTTTTTTTTTGAATAATTGTCAAGAAAAATGCATAAATATGCAACAAACAGAATATTTTCGTCCTGCTCAACACTCCCTCGCGCGAATTTTATCATATTTATAATAATTCAGAATTAAATCTATTTAATAGAAAAAACAAATTTTTTCCTGTATAATCGTACAAGGAAAATGTTAAAATCGCGGAGACAAAAATGAATATTATTACAAAATCAGAACTTGATGAATGCTGCTTTTACATAAACAGGTGTCGTGAAGAAGTTTCAAAACGAGTTGTTGGACAAAAGGACGTTGTTGATGGAATTATAATGGCACTTGTTGCAGGCGGACATGTTCTTCTTGAAGGTGTACCGGGACTTGCAAAAACTCTTGCAGTAAAAACATTTGCAGAAGTTTCTGGTCTTGAATATAAACGCATTCAGTTTACTCCGGATCTTCTTCCTGCTGACGTAAGCGGAACATTGATTTATGAACAGAACACGGGACGCTTTACAGTTCGCAAGGGACCGGTTTTTTCAAATCTTGTTCTTGCAGATGAAATCAACCGTGCACCTGCAAAAGTTCAGTCTGCACTTCTTGAAGCAATGGCAGAGCATCAGGTTACAATTGGTGAGACAACTTATAAATTGAATGAACCATTTTTTGTTCTTGCAACTCAGAATCCGATTGAACAGGAAGGAACTTACAATTTGCCTGAAGCAGAACTTGACCGTTTTCTTTTAAAGCTTCAGGTGCCTTATCCAACTCCGGAAGAAGAAATTCAGATTGTACGGTCTGAAGGAAAGGCAGAACAGATTCCCGTAAATAAAGTTTTCAATTCATTCAATCTTCAAAAATGTCGTGAAGCAGTAGATGCAATTACAGTTGATGACAAAATGCTTGCTTATATTGTGTCGATTGTAAATGCAACACGCCCTGTAAACTCTTCAAGAAAAAATGATATTCAGCGTTACATTTCTTTCGGTGTTTCTCCACGTGCAGGAATTTCTCTTGTTCGCTGTGCAAAAGTTCATGCGCTTTTTGAAAACAGAAGCTTTGTTCTTGCGGAAGATATTCAATCTGTTGCAAAACCTGTACTTCGTCACAGAATTGTTTTGAATTATGAAGCTTCTGCAGATTCAGTTACAGCAGATGATCTCATTACAAAAATTTTAGATTTCATGCCTCTCCCATAAATTCAAGGTAAGTAATTTATGGACAGACAGAGACTTTCAAAAAAAGCAAATCTTCTCAGATTGAATTCTATTTCTCTTGCAAACGGAATGAAGAGCGGATCTTTCAGGTCTTTGTACCGCGGACAGGGAATTGAATTCAGCGGTGTTCGTGAATATCTTCGCGGTGATGATGTTCGTGCAATTGATTGGAACGTTACTGCAAGAATGTGCCGCCCTTATGTAAAAGTTTTTGATGAAGAGCGTGAGCTTGATGTTTTTATCATTATAGATAAATCACTTTCAATGTGTTCAGGTTCAGGACTTCGCTCGCGTGCAGAAACGGCCGTTGAATGTTCTTCACTTCTTGCAATGGCTTCTCTTCATAATTCAAGTCCTGTAGGAGCTGTTGTTTTTGACGGAAAGATAAATTTTTCCTGTGCACCCAAAAGCGGTAAAGATCAGGCGATGCTTTTGATTTCTCATTTTGAAAAAGATATTCAGACTGATTGTCCAGGCTCTGTGCTTGATAATGCGTTGCGTGGAGCTTCAAAACTCTTGAGAAAAAGAAGTCTTGTTTTTGTAATTTCAGATTTCAGAACAATAGACTGGACTGAATCCTTTGGCCGCTTGTGTCAGAAAAATGATGTTGTTGCAGTTAACATAACCGATCCAATGGATGATCAGCTTCCTGCAGTAGGCTCAATTCCTTTCATCGATTTTGAAAGCGGATATAAAACAATTCTTCAGACTTCATCAAATAAGTTTGCGCGTGAATGGCGTGAAGAAAATGTTAAGCGTGTTGAACTGTTTAAAGATATTTGTTTAAGACATGGAGCTTCTCCTGTTTTTATCAGTACTGTTCAGGATCCCGCTGCGGAACTGATTAAATTTTTCAGCAGCAGAGAGCAGAAATGAAAAAGTTTTTATTTGCAGTTTTGTGTTTTGTGTTTTCTTTCTCGGTAGCTGCTCAAAATGATATAAAGCAGATTCTTATTCCGCGGGATGTTTTTATCGGGGACTCGGGACAGATTCAGTTTTCATTTTATAGTGCAATTGATTTTTTTAAGGATGCAGAAAAAAGCAGAATTAAGGACGGACGCTTAAATATAGAGGCAGAAAAAATCAGCAGGCATCTTGTTGATTGTGAAATCTGTAAAATCCAGGAAGTCATTCTTGAAAAATCAGGAAACGGAAATTACACACTTCTTATTTCATTGATTCCGTGGAAGACTGAGGAAATTAAGTTCAAGGAATTTGATTTATACGAGTTGTGTGAAAATCAACCGGAAGCTTCTGAGGAAAAAATTAATCAGGTGCCTTTTTTAATCAGACTGCGGCCTGTGAAAATTCTTTCTCTTGTTGATAAATTGAATGAGCATAATCTTCGTCCTGCAAAATCTCCGGTGACATTACCTGGAACAAATTATTTTTTGTGGGGATTTTCAATTCTTGGAATTCTTTTTATTTCCGGGATCTTTGTTGTTGTAATTAAATTCCCTCAGATTTCATCAAAGTACAGAAAGATTGTTGCAAGAAATAAATTCAAAAAAAATGCGCGCGATACCTGCAGACGGCTAAAAATCATTCTTCGAAAAAATCTTAATGATAAAGATTTTGCACATGAAGTTCAGATTACTGTTAGAAAATATCTTGAGTTTAGATTCAATACATCTTTTGCATCTGTTACAGTTAACAGAATGTTTTCCAAAATTCAGGAAGTAACAGGGAATATGATGAGTGAAGGTGCAGAAGAGGCCGCTGAAGCAATCGTCAGTACTTTTGTAAGAACAAATTACATCAGGTTTGCTTCTGGTTCTATTGATTCAAAACGGCTTCCTGCAGAAGAGTATCAGGCATCGTTTTTGTCTGGTGAACGTACAAAGATGGTTATAACTTTGAGAAAGGCAATTAACAGACTTGAAAAAGGCGGTGAAGAAAATGATTGAGTTTAATAATCCTTCTGCATTTTTGTTTTTACTGCTGATTCCTGTAATGATGTTTTTTCGTTACATGAAAATATTCTCAAAGCTTGCATTCCCGATGATTCTTGTTGACTGGAATTCTGTTCCGTTAAAAAGGGAAAATACTTTTAGAATATTTTTTTCCGGCGCTGCAAAAATCTGTCTCACTTTGTTTTATCTTTTCCTTGTAATGGCTTTTGCGTCTCCTGTAAAACATACGCAGACAAAGGTTTATAATTCTAAAGGCTCATCAATAATTTTTGTTCTTGATGTAAGTCCTTCAATGGCATCAAGTGACATGGAAAACAGAACGAGGTTTGATGTTGCAAAGCAGGCTATTTCAACTATATTGATGAAAAATGAATCTGATGATTTTGGTCTTGTTGAAATGGCAGAAACTTCAATTGTGTCTGTGCCGCCGACTATGGACAGAAAAACATTTTTGGCAAAACTCAACAGTATTTCGATTGGTGAACTTGGAGACGGAACTGCAATTGGAACAGGCTTAAGCTGTGCGGTATTCCATCTTGAAAAATCTTCTTCAGTAAGAAAAAGCATTGTGCTGATTACAGACGGTGAAAATAATGCTGGCTCAATCAATCCTGTAACTGCTGCACGGTTTGCGCGTGAAAAAGGCATTTCTGTTTATGTACTTGGCGTTGGAACAAAAGGCGTTGTTCATCTTGAATATACTGATCCAAAAACACAGAAAGTTTATTCAGGATATCTTGAATCAAATTTTGACAATGCAGCTCTTTCAAGAATTTCTCTTGAAGCAAACGGAAAATATTTTGAAGCTGATACAATCTCAGCATTGTCTCAGGCAGTTTCTTCAATCAATAAAACAGAAAGTGCTGTTGTCAGCTATCACATGAAAAATAACGACATTGAATATTACAGAATCTTTTTATATTTTGCAGCCGCATTTGTAACTCTTGCATGGATTTTCAGACGGTTTGTACTGCAGGAGGTTTTATGAATCTTTATATTGAAAGACCGTATCTTTTGTATTTTGCAATTCCGACTGTTATCGCTTTTGTGTTTACGATTTTAAAATACATACGAGTAATTCATGTTATTGAAGAAAAAAATTCTTCTCCAAATACGATACATGTTTTGAAGAGAATGCATAAATGTTTTATTCTCAGAACTGTCATGAGATTTTTCAGTGCACTGATGATGATTTTTGCCGTTGCAGGAATTTCATACGGAACTGAATCTGTTACCGTTCAAAAAAGTGGAAGGGCTGTTTCTTTTGTTTTTGATATTTCTTACAGCATGAATGCAAATGATGTCCCGGGTTATAATGATAGACTTAGTGCCGTTCAGGATTATGCAAAGGAGCTTCTTTCAAAAATTGACGGGACAAAAGTTTCTGTTGTTCTTGCAAAAGGAATTGGGAATATTGCAGTTCCTCTTACAGATGATTACAGCGCTGTTGAAAGCATTATTGATAATCTTTCACCTTCACTGATGACGGCTGAAGGAACAAGTCTTGGAAACGGAATTAATGCGGCAGTTGCTTCATTTCCATCTCAGTCTTCAGATGCTCCTTCAATCTGGCTTTTTACCGACTGTGAAGAAACTGATAATTCTCTCAAAGATGCTTTAAAGACTGCAGTGAAAAAAGGTTGCAGTGTGTATGTAATTGGCTTTGGTTCCGAATTTGAATCTGAAATTCTTACTGGAGACAAAAAGACAAAAGTAAAAACTGCGCTTCGTTCTTCAAAAATTAAAAAGATGATAGATGAAGAATTTTCTGATTCAATGACGCCGGCTGTTTATTGCAATGCTTTTGAAAAAGGAGCTGCTGCAAAAATCATAAGTTCACTGGATTTGCAGAACAAGACAAATGTTGTTGCGTATGAAACTAAAAATATTAAGCGCCACAGATTTTTTATCTGTCTTTCAATAATCTTTTTTGTAATTTCATTCTTCTTTGGGGAGTTTGATTCATCCCGCGGAAAGAAAAAAATTGTTTCATCGGTTTCAGTTTTTTCATGCGTTTTCCTTCTTACCGGATGTGGCTACAGATTTAAACAGGGGACAAAAATTCTTTCTGGAAAAATAAACTGGACTCAGCATAAGTATCAGCTTGCGGTTGCGGATTTTCTTGAAGTAACTGAATCAACAGAAGAAAATGATAATATGGAAATTCATGATTATGCACTTCTTGGGCTGGGAACAACTTATCTGATGCAGGGAGAAAATGATTCTGCGATGAAGCGCTTTGCACAAATCAGAAAAGATGCATCAAATGAAATCAGATTTTCTCTCTATTATAATGAAGGAATAATTGCATACAGAAACGGTGATTATAAACTTGCCGCAGAACATTTTAAGAATGCGCTCTTAATCGATGCGAAAAATACTGATGCAAAAATTAATCTTGAGCTTTCACAGAGAAATAATAAAACTCAGCAGGAAAAGGCAGGTGCAGAACTGATTCCTGTTTCTGAAAATAAAGATGATAATTCACTTGAATCTGCACTGTATTCTGTAATAAGGGAGGATGAACAAAAGCAATGGAAAAATCAGCAGAAAGATGTTCAGACAAATTCAAAAGATTACTGATTTCGTGTGTTTTGTTTTTTATTGTATCTCCTCTCTTTGCTCGTCCGCCATCATGGGCATACATGTGGAGCTTGAGATTTAAGCCGGTGGAAGATATTGTTTATACTTCTATCGAAAGTTCATTCGCTGTAGAAATTGCAAACGTTACTCCTGATACAGTTCAGCTTTCAGTAAACTCTTTGCCTAAGAATGTAAGTTTTTTGTCTTCAAGAAAAGAAACTGTTTACATTCAGCTTCCTGCAGAAAACGGCGGTGGTTATGCAACCGGAACAAAAGTTATAATCACAATGATTTTTTCAAAGACAGGAACTTACAGAATCAGTCCGATAGATTTAACTATTGAAGGCGGATTTTACAGAATCCCTTTTGAAACAGTTGAAGTTTTTGAAAATCCTCTTTTCATCACGCCGGAGACAATGATTGAATTTGACAGTGCTTATGAAAACAAAAAAGAAATTTTAATGAGCGCTGGAGAAAAAGCAAAGTTTACCGTGTATGCAAAATTTCTTGCATCTGTAAAAGATATTTACTGGACTTGTCCAGAAGATTGTGTTTTAAAAGAAGTTGAGCGTTTTGATGCAACATTTAAGCAGCAGAATTTTTTTACAGAGTATCTGCCTGTAGCAACTTTTGAGTGGCAGCCTTTAAAAGAAGGTTCGTTCCTTACTCCGGATTTTTTTATAACCGCTTCTTTGTACAACGGAAACTTGAATGAAATAAAATGTGCTTCAAGAAAAGTTACTGTCAAAAAAAATGCAGCGCCTTCTGTTACAAATGAAAAGAAGACAAGAAAAAGCGGGCTCTTAAAGAATGCTTTTGAAGAGGCAGAAACAGAGAAGCATGTTGTTTCTGTTTCAGAAATTTCTGACAGTGAAGCTGAATATCTTGCGTCGTTGTATCAGAAAGAAGTAAATTCCTTTCCGTATTTTTCTTCGGCCTACAGAGAACGTTGCCGTTTTGAAAAGGAGCATGGGCTTATAAAAAATAATCCTTTAGGCAGTAAAATTCTTCTTCTGATTTTGTTTGTTCTGTGTATTATTCTTTTAGTTCTTTGTGTCGTAATTTATATTTTCTCAACTAAGATTAAGTTCATTGTTTTGACAGCTTGTTTTTCTGTCTGTGTATTATGTACTGTTTTGTATTCATTTAAGGTTTACAGCAAAAAAGGAGTTTATACTGGAAGATTCATGTATTCAATTCCGGAAGAAAATGTGCCTGCAAGCGTTATTGTAAAAAAAGGAAATCTTGTTCAGGTTGAGCGTGATGCCGGTGCATGGATTTATGTCAGCTATAATAAAACTTACGGCTGGATTAAGGAAAAAAATGTTCATCTTTTAAAATAGTTTTTGTAGAATGATTTTTAAGTCGGGAGGATTAAAATGGATTTTGCAGATATTTTGAATCAGTGGGACAATCAGCAGAAAAAAGTTCTGCAAAAAAAGACTCCGCAGGTATCGCATAAGAAAGCTAATGCTCCTACAAAAGAAGAAAAAGAAGCTGCCCGCCAGGGATATACTTATGAGCAGATTATGGAACGTGACAGTAAACGCAGAATGAATCCGATGGATATCTGGCTTAACAGGCATGGAACAATCGACAAGGATAAACTGAGTGAACAGAATGCTCAGAAGCAGAAATTTGAAAGCGTTGAATATCTTCGTTCAATGGTTCCTCAGGCAACTTTAGATCTTCATCAGCTTACTAAAGACGAAGCATGGAACAGACTGAATTCTTTTGTAACTGAATGTTGTGCAAAAAAATTAAAAAAGATTTTGATAATCCACGGAAAAGGAATTCACAGTCACGGATCTGATTCTGTTCTTGGACCGATGGTAAAAATGTTTGTTGAACAGGACAAGCGTCTTGGAATGAGCGGACATCCGGATAAGAATCATGGTGGGGCAGGGGCAACCTGGGTAATAATAAAATAACGTTGCATTTTGGATTTTTATTTAGTATCTTTAGTATATGGAAGATTTATATCAGCTTCTTGGTGTTTCAAAAACAGCATCGCAGGAAGAAATAAAAAAAGCCTATAGAAATCTGGCGTTCAAATATCACCCGGACAGAAATCAGGGGAATGCAGATGCCGAGGCTCAGTTTAAAAAAATAAATGAAGCATATTCTGTTCTTGGGGATGAAACAAAACGAAGACAGTATGATATGTATGGTTCTTCTCAAAATACATCTTATTCAAATTATTCAAACAGTCGTGCATATCAGCAGGAAGCATATTCTGATCTTTATGAAGAATTTTTCAGAAATGCAAGCGAGCAGTTTAGAAATTATAGAAATGATGAAAATACTTACACCTGGACTTCAAGAAATGCAGAATATCCAAGGGGCATGAAAGCTTTTCCATTCTTTATAAGAAGTGTTGGACAGACTTTATTCTGCCTGTTTATGTTCAGAATTGTGGGGAGATGGTTCTTCCTGTTATCTATTCTTCTTATCCTGGGATTTATAGACGGCGTAAAGGGAATCTTCAGATCTTTGAGACTGATGGTTACAAAATGATAAAAAATAAAGGCAGCGGATAAAGCTGCCTTTTTTACTTTAAGATGATTATCTTTCGCGGAAAATGATGCGTCCACGGTTAAGGTCATAAGGTGAAAGTTCAACCTTTACACTGTCACCTGGAACGATGCGGATGTAGTGCTTGCGCATTTTGCCAGAGAGATGACCCAAAATGATGTGGCCGTTTTTGAGTTCAACTCTAAACATTGTGTTTGGCAATGCTTCTTTTACAATACCTTCAACTTCAATAGCTTCGTCTTTTGTAGCCACGATTCCTCCAAAAAATATTTGCAAATTCCAAAAATTATCGTATACTATTATGAACAAAACATTTATTACTGTCAATAATAAAAAGGAGAATTTGAATAATGAAAAAAGAATTTGTAGATAAGCAGAAAAAAAAGCTCATTGCAGAACGCAACGAAATTCTTGATACACTTACAGGAAGAAATGAACAGCTTACAAAGCTTGTTGATACACTTGAAGCTGGGGATGAAGCTGATGTTGCTTCAGACACAATCGATAGATCACTGCTTAATTCATTGGGGGATGCAGACCAGCGTCGTCTTGCAATGATTGACAGAGCACTGGACAGAATTAACCAGGGAACATACGGACTTTGTCTTTTGTGCAAAAATGAAATTCCTGCAGCAAGACTTGAAGCAATTCCTTATGCAGCTTTGTGTGTAGATTGTCAGGCTAAGGAAGAGAAGAAGAACCGCTAGTTCTGCTTAAATATTTTGTGATTTTATAGAGCCGTCTTCATAGAATGAAAGTTCTGTGTAGCCGGCTTTTTTTATGTATTGAACGGCTTCATCGAACCAGGCATCAAGTCCCGAAGTTGTATGCGCATCTGAGTTTATCATCACGGGTACATTGAGTTCTTTGAGAAGTGAAAGAAAATATGGAGAAGGGTATGGAGTGCTCAGTCCTTTTCTGAAAATTCCGCCTGTGTTGAGTTCTATACATCCGCCCCAGGAAGAGATTTTTTTTGCCGTAAGCTTCAGCTCTTTTTTGTACCATGAAGAAGAATCATCAAAGGCCTTAAGATCTTTTGTGTTCTGACAGCTGATTAAATCAGGATGACCAAGAATTGTAAAGTCGCTGTTTTGAATCATTTCGCGTTCAAGATAAAAATATTCCTGAACTGCTTTTTTTACATTTCCGCCAAAATATTTTTTTACATTTTCTGCAAAACTTTGCTGACTGGAATCTGCCTCAAGCATTCCGCCTTTACCCGGAACAAAATGAACTGAACCAATCAGGTAATCCGGAGAAAAATCCTTGTAGTTTTTAAAGCTTGGAGAGCAGAATCCCTGAATGTAATCTGCTTCAAAACCTGCGTAGATTTTTATTTTATCCTTAAACTTATCTTTTAAAGAATTTATTTCGTTTATATATGCTTCGTGTTCCCGTGACTGAATGTGCCAGTCGCTTGAATATGGAAACATTGAGTGTCCGCTGAAGCCGAGTATGTCAAAATTTTTTTCAATTGCTGCTTCGACCATTTCCTGTGCAGTATTTTTTCCGTCGCAAAAAGTTGTGTGCGTATGATAATTTGTCTTAATCATATTGAAGTCTTCCAGTTTTCAACAATTCCAATGAGATTGATAAAGTCAATTTCAAAAGTAACTTTAGCTTCCCTGAGTTTTTCTATGTCTTTATTTTTTGCAGCTTCATTCATAATTTTTCCAAGCTCTGCAAAATGGAATGCACTTACGGAAGCACTGCTGCCTTTAAGAGTATGAGTGTAAAGTTCAATCTTCTGCCAGTTAAGTTCGCTCATTTTTAATTCTGCTGTCAGCTCTTCCATCAGATGTTTTTCCTGCTCAAGGAATTCATCCATCAGGGAAATTGCAAATTCAACGCTGTCACCTGTAGTATCCATGAAGTCATCAATATCCCAAAGTTCTGAAGATTTTTCTCCAAGGTATGCCAGGTTGAGCATGTCTTTTGCATTTGGAACAAGAAGAACAGAATTCCATTTTTCAAGCAGTTCGCCTATTGTTGATTTTTTAAACGGCTTTACAACAATATCGTTCATTCCGATTTCTTTATAGGCTTTAAAATCGTCTTCATCATTGTTTGCAGTACAGGCGATGATGATTCCCTTGTAATTATTTTTTCTTAATTCAACCGTTGCATCAATACCGGTTTTTACAGGCATGAAAATATCCATGAAGATAATGTCTATTTCAGGATGATTTTTAATAACTTCAATAACTTCCTGTCCGTCTGAAGCTGCATAAGTTGTTGCCCCAAATTTGTTGAGGAAAGTTACAAGAAGCTTCTGGTTTACAATCTGATCTTCTGCAACAAGAATATTCAATCCCTTTGCAACAAGCGGTGACGTATTTTGTACAGGTGATACAGAATTGTCTGAAGAAGCTTTTGATTCTTTTGATGAAGGTGAGTTAAATGCCTGATCAAGAATTTCTTTCAGCGGCTGAAATTTTACCGGCTTGTAAATGTACCCCGTAAACCAATCCAGTAATTTCAATTTTGCATCTTTTTTAACCTGACCTTCCGGCACCATAAGAAAGAGCTTCATGTCTTTTGCTTTATGAATTGAAGGAATTTCAGCTGCAAGTCTCCAGCCGTCTATCTCTGGAAGAATAAGATCTACAAAAACAATTGAGTATGAATTATTTTTTTCGTCAGCTTCTTTTATTTTTTCGATTGCTTCTTTTTCTGTTAAAGCATAATCGATTTTTTCAAAGCCATAGAAATTTAATTTTCTCTTGAGAGCTTCTGCGGCATGAATGCAGTTGTCGATAATAAGAATTTTTTTATCAGTGTGTTTTGAAATTATTTTTGTTTCTTCCGTTGATTTTAATTCTGGAATTTCAAAAGGAATTGTAAACCAGAAAATTGAACCGCCTTCTGGATTTGGCTTAACTCCGATTTTTCCATTCATGATTTTTACAAGATTTTTACAGATTGAAAGTCCCAGCCCTGTTCCGCCTGCTTTTCGCACCGAGCTTGAATCAATCTGATAAAAGTCGTTGAAAATTATTTCGCTCTTATCTTCAGAAATACCGATTCCCGAATCAATCACTTCAAAATAAATATTTTTGTCTTTAATAAGAACTCTGTTGATTATGTATCCTGTCTGTGTAAACTTTGCTGCATTTTTTATCAGGTTTAAAATTACTTGCTGAATTCTAATCGGGTCTCCGATTATTTCTTTTGGAATGTTTCCGTCAATATCTGCAATAACTTCGACTTTCTTGTTGAAGCATTCTATTGCAATCAGATCAATAATTCTTTCTGTGAGTTCAATCAGATTAAACGGGCGCGGTTCAAGTTTAAAATTGTTTGAAGAAATTTTTGTAAAATCAAGGACATCGTTTGCAAGTCCAAGAAGTGAAGTTGCACTGAATTCAATCTGATGAATGTATTCCTGCTGCTCTTTGTTTAACGGAGTGTCCAGAAGAAGTTCCAGTGTACCGATAATTGTCTGGAGAGGAGTTCTTACTTCATGCATTGTACTTGCTATAAAGCGGCTTCCGGCTTCAAGAGAATTTGAATTCAATTTGCTCCTCCTGAAAAATTAAGAGCGGCTGTTCTTGTGGAGAATTTCTACAGCTTTGTTTATGATTACTTCAGGCTTCTGTGGTTTTATGAGATAACTTTTTGCACCAAGTGAAAGTGCCTTTATGATAATGTTTCTGTCTGTTGCCTTTGAGTAAATTATAATCGGTGTTTCAAAACTGTGGTCCTGAAGATTCTTGAGAATGCTTATTCCATCCATGTCCGCAATGTAAAGATCAAGAATTACAAGGTCAAAAGATTCTCCGGACATAATTGCCTGAATAAAACTTGAGCCGCTTTCAAAAAGAGTTGTATCAGCACTGATTCCGGAAAATGAGTTCTCAAGAATTTTTCTTACAACAACATCATCGTCGACTACTGCAATTCGTGCAACTGAGCCTGTGTTTGCGCTGCCTGCAGTTGTATGTGCTTCAGAAAAGTCCAGACTCTGATTATCAATCTCTCTGTCAAAAGAAAGAACTTTATCTACGACAAATTCATTTTTGTCATATGCTGAATCCTGATTTACAAGTGAGGTAAGAACATTGTTAAGGCTTTTTGCAACTCTCATGCCTGTGTATTCTGCATGACCTTCTACAAGTTCTGAAACAAAATCATCAAGTGACAGAATGTTTATATTTTTATTTGCAACGCGTTTGTCTGCCGTAATATTTTCAAAAAGAAGCTCAAGATTTGCACCGTCCATGAATGAAAGATTGAGGTTCGTCAAAAGAAGAACAACTTTCGGTGCGTGAATTCTGTAGCGGTCAATGATTTCTGCGAGCTTGTATTTTAAGAGAAGAAGTTTTTCTCTGTTGAGACCAAGTGCAACTTCAACAAAGATGATATTTCCGTTGAGGTGCATATCAAGAATACAAGGTGTTGTATCCATGGAAAGATTAGAATGAAGAACCCTTCCGACTGCTTCAAAAAACAAATCGAAGTTTATAGGCTTTGTAAAATATTTAATTACGTTATATTCAACAAGCTGAGAAATTTTTGCACGATCAATGACAGGTCCTGTAATGATAATCGGGATTTTTTTTGCATTAGGATCCATGTGTTTTTTGTCGAGCAATGTCTGGATGTATTCGTCTATTCCGTCTTCATTCAACTCAATAATAACAAGATCCGGTAACGAAGAAACAAGTTTTGTAAATGCCTCCCTTGAATTGGCTGATTCGAGAGATACTTGTTCTGTAGAGAATTTGTCTTTCAAGAAACCACTGAAAAGAGTTGAACCTTCAATGAGAAGTACGGATTTCATATTACAATTATATTCCGTTCAGTGTATAATTTCAAGTTATGAGAAAGGTAGTAGTATTTTTGGCCCCGGGGTTCGAAGAAATAGAAGCTTTAACTCCTGTTGATTATTTGCGTCGTGCAGATTGTGAGGTTACAACTTTAGCAACTGCAACTTCTGGTCGTACTGTTGAATCTTCCCACAAGATTCCTGTAATTGCTGATATGACTCTGGATTCGTATTTGTCTTCAAATGCTGAACTTCCGGATGCTGTTGTTGTTCCTGGAGGCGGTCCCGGATCAAGAAATATCAGTGAATGTCAGATGGCTCTTAAGTTTATTCAGCAGATGCATGATGCCGGAAAGATTGTAAGCGCAATTTGTGCAAGTCCTGCAAGAGTTCTTTCTAAAACAACAGCACTTGAAGGCAAAAAGTGGACCTGTTATCTGAATATGGAAGATGAAGCAGGAAAATATAAAGCGGGTCACACAACAGAAGCTCCTGTAATTGTTGATGGAAATGTTGTTACATCACGCGGGGCAGGTACATCAGAACAATTTGCGATGGAACTTGTAAAGATTCTGTGCGGAACTGAAGTTTACGAAAAAGTAAAAGCAAGTACAATCCAAAGATAAAAGGGACCGGCTAAAAAAATTGCGTTAGTGATTGTAGCCCCCTATGGAGCAGATAAAAGGGAGATTTACCGTGTTCACGATTTGTACAAAAAAAGAAGAAATTAACTCTCAGAAAAACTCAATGTCGGGAATTGCAGAGAAAATCGATATGGAAAAAAGACTCTCTGATGATTTTGACAAAGTTATTACTGGTGAAATGCCGGGTAATAAAGATGATTTTTTTTGCGTGATTGATTTTGACTTGATTGAATGTTTTCAAAAAGAAGAAAAAATTATTATTTGTGGCAAAGATTTCAGACGGATGTTTTTCCCAAAATACAAAATTCTTCTAAGGGAAAATGGAACATTGGTCTGCAAAAAAGGAATCTGCGTGACAATTGTTGCATTGTTTTTGGTCGGTATGTTCGCTAAAATTGCTTCCCTTTTATTTGCAATTCATAATTTTCATATTTCTGCCATGATTTATGCAATATTAGCAGTTGTATCTTTTCTTTTTTTTTATAATTTCAAAAAGACAAAAGAAGAAATGGAGGAAATCGATATGCTTTTGATGAAAGTAATCGAATAGACTCTATTTGTATTATATTTGCATTATAAATAATTCTGATGGAGGTATATTATGGCTACAGCAGTTTTACAGACAAGAGTAGATACAGAAACAAAATTAGAAGCAGAGTCTCTTTTTAATTCATTAGGATTAGATATTACTACAGCCATAAGGTTATTTTTGCGCTAGTCTATAAATCAGCAGAAAATTCCTTTTGATATTGTTCCTCCAAAGTATAATTTTTCCGAAGAAACTTTGGCTGCAATTGATGAAGCCCGCAGAATCAGCAAAGATTCAAGCGTAAGATCTTATTCAAGCGCAAAAGAACTTTTTAAAGTCTTTGTGTCATGTTCATAGTGTTTTTGACGGTTTCAGTCCGTTAAAAACTTATTTACTTGCATGCTCATCAATAACTACTTTTGTTATTTCACCGATGTACATTGTGTGAAAGTCGTTCTTTTTGTAATTCTGATTGCAGATTTTTTCATCTGTAAAGCAGTTAGGGTCAAATTCCTGAGCATAAAGTTTTCTGCAGAAAATTACGATTCTTGCTTCTTTTACATATGGAGTTTCATTCATGTAAAGGCAGTTCAATTTTGCAGCACGGAATTTGTCTTCGTCGCGTCCAGAATGGCATCCGCAGTAATCAAGTGCAGTCTTGTATTTTTGCGGAAGAATGTTGAGTGCAAATGTATCTGAACTGTCGATTATTTCCTTTGTGTAGCGGGAAGGACGAAGATAGATTGTTGCAGTTGGTTTGTTCCAGAGAAATCCCACACCGCCCCAGCTTGCAGTCATGATATTTGGACGTCCTGTGATAAGGCTTCCGTCTTCATCTTCTTTTACCGTGCATGCTGAAATAAGCATCCAGTCGCGGCTAATAAGTTTAATTGCGTTTTCTGTAAGTTTTTCAGCCTGTATTGTCTTGTACATAGGAACCATCCTGAAATTGATTTTTTGATATCTTAATGTAAATCAGAAAAAAAAGAAACTCTTTACAATATATATATTTACAGCTATATTTTCTTGAATCCGTCTTCTTGTTTAAGTTTTGCTTTGTTTGTGTACATCTGCTTATCACATAAATTAATTATCTTTTCAATATCATCGCCCGGTTCATATTTTGCATAACCGCATGCAACGCGATATTCTGTCTGACTAAGGCTATACTGAAATTTATTTACTAGCTTTTCGATCAACGCAATATCTGTTTTTTTGAAAACAGCCATAAATTCATCGCCTCCTGTTCTGTAAAGTGAAGCATATTTAGAAAAATGTTTTACCATTTCAATCGTCACGGTAACAATTGCTTTATCACCGGCAGCATGACCTTTTGTGTCGTTATATTTTTTAAGATTGTTCAAATCCATTGAAAGCAGAATCATCGGGTAATTTATGAGCCTGTTTATTTCAAGATAAAAGCATCGTCTGTTTAAAAATGAAGTAAGTGCATCGCGTTTGTAAATCTGCGTTAAAAGGAAGAAATAGTAAAATAAAATTGCAGAAACAATAACCTGCAGCAGAATAAAATCATAGCCGAAGAAGTGAACCAGTATTGCAGAAATACATCCTGCTATTTCCATTATGACAAGCACAAGGCACTCTGTTTTGTTGTAGCTGTAATTTTTAACTGAATAATAAATTGTCTGAAGTGAATAGAAGACAGTCAGATAATGAGAAAAATATCCGAACGGTCCACGGATGTAGACATTGTCTTTAGAAAAACTGAACATGATTCCTCTGCCGAACGGGAATATGCTGATTATCGAAATAACGGAACAAATGATTAATGGAATTCCGAATAAAAGATTTTTTCGTTTCTGGTAGCGTGAAGTTATGATTGTAAGAAGAAAAAGAAGCGCCGGACGTAAAACATAACCGGAACCTGCCGCTACGTATCTGCAGAATGTTGGATATGGTAAATGTCCGAAATAAAAACGCATGCTGTCTGAGACTGTTAAAAGAAGAAGTGCAATGCAGATATAAATAAAGCACCTGTTTACCCTGTCTGGAAAACTTGTATTTGTGAGAATAAAAGCTATTAACCCTAAAACACAGACTACAGGACCAAAGTTTGACTGAATTATAATTTTAAGGCTGTTAAAAGTTAAATCCATATCAAGCAATATTATAGTGAATTTTTGTATTGATAACTAGAAAAAACAGGAAATTTATGTCAGGTTTGTTATCCATTGTCTGTGGATAGTCTGTCTATAGACAGTGGAGAGCCTTAACCTCAATTCATAAAAAAGTTTTCCACAATTTGTAAATAGTACTATTTACAAACCGTTTACTGTCACTACACGATTCGTAAACAGTACTATTCACGAAACGTGGCGTGTCACTCCACGAATCGTAACATGTAACTCCACGAAACGTTTACTGTCACTCCACGAAACGTTTTATATTACTAAACGTTTTATTTCATTACATTCCACGAAACGTTTACAGTCACTCCACGATTCATTTCATATTACTCCACAAAACGTGTACTGTAATGCCACGAAATGTAACGTAATATTTCAAATTTGCACCCTTGTGTGCTAAAATGATTGAAGATGAGGAAGTAAAGGCTTTCTTTGAATTTCTTATTTCTAACCAGGCGACCAGTAGTTATACTGATGAACTGAAGGTTTATGTCGCTGACGCAAAGCAAAGCACGGAGACTAAAATGCAGTTTATGACAGTAGAACAGGTTAAAGAAATAGTCAGCGAAAAAGCACAAGTTCCACTCCGCTAACGGGTTCAGATGTGCAAAAAAATGCCTCCTGTTTTTACAGAAAGCATTTTTCTGTTTACAAATACTTTTCTTGGAGATGACGGGACTTGAACCCG
>JAILEY010000011.1 GCA_024687165.1 Treponema sp. | reverse complement strand
TATACGAAGATTTTTTATAGAGATGAAAATAATAATGCGAAATATATAAAGGTAACTGATTGTAAAAATCTGAATAAAAGTTGTACAAAATTTTTGCTTACGTTAAAGGCTCCATTGAATGATGGTATTAAATATACAGTTTATAATGATCAAAAATATTTTATCTGTTATTTCGATTTCGAATATAAAGAATGAAAATTTTTGAAAAAATTTATTGTTTTGCCGGAATTACATTAGATATTCCTATAGTAGGAGAAAAAACATATAGAATTGATAAAGAATTTAGTCCTGTTTCTGGTTCTAAATGGAAGTAGAACTAAGTTTCGTATTTCATTGGATGAAGATTTGAAGACAGGTATTAAATACAAGACATGTACTGATCATGATAAGTTAATTTGTTATTTCGATTTTGAATACACACTGAATGAGTAAAAATCGTTTTTAATATATAATTTACAATCAAGAGGTAATTTTATGAGCGTAACAACAGACATCAAATCACTTTTGCCACACCGTGATCCATTTCTTTTTGTGGATGAAATCATCAGCTGTGATGATAACGGAAGCGTAAGTGAACACACCTTTACAGAAAATGAATTTTTCTTTAAAGGTCACTTTCCTGAATATCCTGTAGTTCCTGGCGTAATTCTTTGTGAAACAATGGCACAGGCCGGTGGAGCAGCTTTGAGCTATCAGAAGAAATTTGAAGAAGGTTCTTTGTTCTTCTTTGCAACTCTGGACAAAGTAAAGTTTCGCAATCAGGTTCGCCCTGGTGACAAAGTAAGAATGGAAATTACAAATCTCCGCGTAAGCCCAAAAATGATTAAACAGGCCGGAAAAGCATATGTAGGAGAAACACTCTGCGCAGAAGCTGAATGGATGTGTTTGGTTGGTAAAGCAAACTAATGATTTTTTGCTGTTTTCGTCTTTTTTGTAACAGTTGATTTTTTAGGAGCCTTAGAAACTTTTGAAGTTTTTGAAGCTCCTTTTTTTGAAATTGCGTCTTTGCGTGGTCTTCCGCCTTTAAGTCCGTTTGCACGGGATGCAGCGGCTTTTTTTTCACTCTTGCATTTTCCAAGGATTTTACCGGCATTTGTAAGAGGCAATGGAATCTCTTCGCTCTGCCAGTCTTTTATAATTTTTTTAGAAGCTTGTTTTAAGGCGGCAACCTGTCGTATAACTTCTTCAGCAGTATCGAACCTTGCACTAAGATTTTTGCCTAAAGTTTTTTCCGGGAAATTTTCAACGCGTTCTTCAAGCTTAAGAAGAAGATCAAGAATTTCCTGTGCACTGACTGCAACTTCCTGCACAAAAGTCTGCGGATCAATTACATCCGTAGAAGAGCTCCTGAAATTTTTAAGCGCCTCAACAATCATTTTATCTGAAGCTTTAAGTTCAAGCGGTCCGTCTTTAAATTCAGCAGAAAGCAGAAAAAGCGAAATGTTTGAATCAAGCATGTTCAAATCAAAAATTCTTGCTGAATCAGGATTTGCCTGAAGATTTAATTCCCTGAGTTTGCGTTCAATAAATTTCTGCAGTTCAATTATTTCAGATTTTTCAACAGTCATCTTTATCTATTCTCTTTTGATTTTTTATCAGCAAATACAAAAAACAGACCGAAAAGAATCAGCCCAGCTCCAATTCCGCACAGAAGAATAACCAGCCCCTTGAGGCTGTGGCCACTGTCGATGTTTGTAAATCCATACGGATAATATCTGAACCAGAGACTTTCAGGAATTCTGCCGCCGAAATTTTTTCTTGCTGAAAGGAATCTGCAGATTACAGATGTCCAGTAAATTACAGGAATAATTATTCCATAAAGAGAAAAAATCATTTTGTATTTTTTTTTGCGGTCAACAAAGAGTTCAAAGCCTATTGTTAAAAGTGGAAGCAGAAAATGCTTGAAGATGCCTCCGATATTTGTCCAGTATGAGTACATCCAGATTTTTTCCGGAAGTACAAATGCCGAAACAATAAAAGTTGCAGTTGCCATAATGTCTGCACTGAATTTAAAAAACTTCATGCCAAAGGAATATTCATCTTTGCGCCAGGTTGCAAGTGAAATATAAGCAACGGCCGTACAAATCCATGTAGACCAGCTTGTAAAAAATAATGTACTTGGTGCTTTATCTCCGCCAAAATATCCGACGTGATCAGTTATAGAAAAAATAGATGCTGCACATGCAACAAATGCCCACATAAGGCAGTATTTACGTTTTGTATTCATGTTTTTATTATAAGTATACTCTGTGAAATTATCAATTAAAGAGTTTTAATTTTGATAAAATTGGCGCGAAGGAGTGTTGAGCAGAAGATGATTGTTTAATCTCTTTTCATACATTATAATTTCCCGCATGAGTACTAGATGTTTTACAATGCTTAAACCTGGCGTATTAAACCGCCGTCTTGTTGGTGAAGTTATCAGCAGACTTGAGAAAAAAGGACTCAAGCTTGTTGGTCTTAAATTGATGCAGATCAGTCCTGAACTTGCTGCAAATCATTATGCTGAACACAAGGAAAAGCCTTTCTTTGGTGAACTTACAGGATACATTACAAGTGCACCTGTTGTTGCAATGGTTTGGCAGGGTGATGATTGTGTTACAATCGTGCGCAAGCTTGTTGGTGCAACAAAAGTTACTGAATCACAGCCTGGAACAATCCGCGGTGACTTTGGTATGCATACAAACATGAATATCATTCATGCAAGTGACAGCGATGAAAGTGCAGCTCGCGAAATCGGACTTTTCTTTAAGCCTGAAGAAATCATCGACTGGGATGATCCTATGGCAAAATGGATCTAAAGGACTAAAAGATTCCTGATGAAGCACCTGTGTAAAAAGCAGGTGCTTTTTTTTTGATGAAAATCTCCAGTTGTTCTACTTCATTGCTTATTATCACTTTCTATAGTAAAATAGGAAAACTTGAGTATTACACTTGTTTGAAAAGGACTATATAAATTATGGAAATTTTTAACGTTGGAATTATTGGTGCCGGAGCCTGGGGTACAGCTTTGGGAACTGCAATTGCTGCGGGTGGACATAATGTTGAGCTTTGGGCAATGGAAGAAGATGTTGTAGAATCAATCAACAAAGAGCATGAAAATAAGCGCTATCTTCCCGGCTTCAAACTTGCTCCTTCAATGACATGTACATCTGACATAAAGCAGGCCGCAACAGGAAAGCAGTTTCTTATTATGGGAAGCCCGTCTCTTTATCTTGCTTCTACAATTTCAAAGTTTGTTGATGTTCCGAATATAGCAGACGGATCGACAATAATCGGTGCGCTTACAAAAGGTTTTGTTCCAAATAATTCTGGTCTTCCAAAATTTGTTCTTGAAACGATGGAAGAAGCACTTCCTGCAAGCTATAAAGATTCTACAGTTTACATTGCAGGTCCAAGTCATGCGGAAGAAGTTGCAATGGGAAAAATCACCGGCCTTATTTCAGCAAGTCAGCATCACAGAAATGCCGTTAAAATGCGTGATCTTCTTCGCTCAGCAAAAGGAATAATGGCTTATGCTTCCTTTGATACAATCGGTGTGCAGATTTGTGCAGCGGCAAAAAATGTAATTGCAGTTGTGTATGGAGCAATGGACGCTCTTGCAGAAACAAGTGAATTGTTCGGTGATAATACAGAAAGTCTTCTTATGGCAGCCGGTCTCAATGAAATTCAGACGCTCGGTTTTGCAATGGGTGCAACACATGCCGCAACCTTTACTTCAATAAGCGGTGTCGGCGATCTTGACGTTACCTGTAAATCAAAATATGGACGTAACAGAAGATTCGGTCAGGATATCATCAAGACAGATATGCTTTCAAAGTTTAAGGATCTCGATGATCTTATTGCAAATGTAAAAAAAGTCGGATATCTTCCGGAAGGAGCGATTGCCTGTAAGTACGTACATGAAATCGTTCAGCAGAAAAAAATCAAGCTTCCGATTTGTGAAATTCTTTATAAAGTCCTCAATAAAGAATGCACTGCAGAAGAATGTCTTAGAGAGCTTGTAAATTGCTAAAAAAATAAATATCAGGAATAAAAAATGTTAGAGAAAATTACAGGAACATTCAGCGGAATCATAAAGACTTTAAGCGGTAAGTCAAAGATTACGGAAAAAAATATTGAAGAGACAGTTGAACAGATTAAAATGGCTCTTCTTGAAGCCGATGTAAATCTTCGTGTTGTACGCCGCTTTGTAAATTCTACAATTGAAGAAGCAAAGGGTGAGAAGGTTTTAAAGGCTGTAGATCCGGGACAGCAGTTTGTAAAAATCATTCATGACAAAATTGTTGCAATGCTTGGAGACAAAAAGACTGATCTTGCACTCAAAGGTCCTGATACTCAGTCTGTAATTCTTTTGCTTGGTCTTCAGGGTGCCGGTAAAACTACAGCTGCACATAAGCTTGCCGCAAAGCTTAAAAAAGAAGGAAGAAAGCCTTTGCTTGTCGCATGTGACCTTGTTCGTCCTGCAGCAGTTGAACAGCTTTGTGTTCTCGGACAGAAAATTGAAGTTCCTGTTTACAAGGATGATGAAGCCGTAGAAAAAGCAGCTGGAAATGCATCTCCAAAACTTGCAGTTCGTGTTGCAAAAGGCGGGCTTGATTACGCAAAAAGAAACGGACTTGATACAGTCATCATAGATACAGCAGGTCGTCTTCAGATTGACGGCGACATGATGGAAGAGCTTGTTGCAGTAAAAAAAGAACTTAATCCTGTAGAAACAATCCTTGTTGCAGATTCAATGACTGGTCAGAATGCGGTTGAAATTGCAAAAAGTTTTGATGAACAGCTTGGGCTCAGCGGCGTAATCCTTACAAAGTTTGATTCAGATGCCCGCGGTGGTGCAGCCCTTTCTCTTAAATCAATTACTGATAAACCTATTCTTTACATTGGTACTGGTGAAAAAACAGAAGATTTTGAACAGTTCCATCCGGACCGAATTGCAGGCCGAATTCTTGGCATGGGTGATGTTGTTTCCCTTGTAGAAAAAGCACAGGAAACAGTTGATCAGGAAGCTGCACTTAAGATGCAGAAGAAGATGATGCGCAATGAATTTACATTGCAGGACATGCTTGAACAGTTTGAACAGGTTGAAAAAATGGGAAGCATGAGACAGATCATCGACATGATGCCGGGACTCGCAGGACAGATTTCTGAAGAACAGCTTGGTGCATCAAAAGATGGAATTAAACATCAGAAAGCAATCATTCAGGCAATGACATATAAAGAAAGACTCAATCATCTTATCATTGGTCCTTCAAGAAGAAAAAGAATTGCAAAAGGAAGCGGAACTTCTGTTCAGGAAGTAAACAAGCTTATTAAGCAGTTTGAAAAAACAAAGCTTACAATGAAGAAGCTTACACGCAACCGTGGCTCTCAGGCAAGAATGATGAATCAGATGCTTCAGGGAATGGGTGGCGCCGGTGGAATGGGCGGAATGCCTGATCTTGGAGGAATGAAACTTCCAGGCGGATTCGGCGGCTTCAAATTTTAATTTCTAGATTTTAGCTTAAAATTTGATGTTTAAATTTAAAATCTGATTTGTGGGACGTAGGGAAAAAATTAAGGAGAGTTCCCTATGGGAAGTTACCTTGATTTTTTTCCGTTGCTGGGACCCGCAAATCAGATTTATTAATTTACAACAAGAAGCGATGCTACTTTTCCGTCACTTGTGTAGCACTTAACTTTATTTGTATTATCTGGGAAAGAATTAATTCCCGTAAAATATGCATACTGATATTCACCTGGTGCAAGAGGAAGTTCAAACTCATAGATTCCAGGCTTTGTTTCCTTCATCTGATAAATCCAGCTGTCCCAGTTTGTAAAACTTCCCCCGAGTCTGATTTTCTGACCGCTCTTTCCCTTGTAAACAAATCTTACTTTTCCGTTTGCAATTTTTTCTGTAACAGGAGGAATTTCTCTTGTGCAGTCAATGTGAGACATCATCAGATTTGTATCCTTATTGAACACAAGATTTTCATTCAAAGGATCTGTAGTCCACAAGCCGTCAACAATCAGTCTGTAATTCACTTCAAGAACATTTTTAGGAAGCTTAAGAATATAAAATAAAAGTGAGTTTGATTCTTCATATTCCATATCAGTAAATTTCTTCAGCTTAAAGGAATGAATCTCTGTAAAATCTTCAAAATCAAATGCAATCCCGATGTGGCGTACATCTCTTTCCGCAGTAAAAATAACATAATCTCCTGCAAGATAAGGAGCCTTCACGGATTTAATAGTGTTTACGAGTTCATTGTAATCATATTCTTCATCGGATTCTTCAGCAAATAAAAAGCTGCTCATGCACAAAGTCACGGCCAGAATAAAAAATAATCTTTTCATATATATATTGTCGGTAAACAGCCGGGATTTTTTAGATTTTTTTGCTTAATGTCCCCAGAGATGTGATTTTTATGACTTTTTAATTTCGAGTAATCATAGATTTTATAAAATTGGCGCGAGGGAGTGTGGAGCAGGCCGAAAACATTCTGTTTGTTGTTGTCGCGATAGCGACATGATAAATAGTTACATAACAACAAACAGCATGTAGATGCGGTAGCATCGGTTTTGGACTGCTCCACACGACCGGAAGCCAATTTTACAGTATGAATTCAAAGTTCTAAACTCTGAATTTTCTTTGCCGATAATCTGATTGAAGAAATGTCGATTTGAGGAGTATAATTACTACTATGCCGGGACTAAAGCAGCTGCAACAGCTTAATTCAGATTTATTGACTCTTGGTGACGAAGTAAAAATTCGTGGCGCAAGGGGAGAAAAACCTGTAATCGTAAAAATTCCAAATACAGTAAAAGATATAAATGACGCTGATGATTTTTTAAATGGTCTCCCAGAAATTTCAGAAGCAGAATTGCAGCAGGCAGCGGCAGCAAAAGCAGAACGTGAACAGCAGGAAAATGAATTTGCTGATTTCATGAACGGCGACGACAGTTCTTCAGATGATACTCCTTCAGACGCACCGGTAGCAAAAAAAGAAGCGGTGCCGGATGTTTCAGATCTTCTTATTTCAGAAGGTGATATGGATCTTGATGATCTTGATCTCAGTGATTTTGAAGGTGAACCTGAGCCGGAACCAGAGCCTGAGCCGGAAGAAATTTCAATCGAAGATATGGATCTTTCTTCTCTTCTTGCAATGCCTGATAAAGAAGAAGAACCTGATACTTTTGTTCCTGACGCAGATACATTCGGAACTTCTGAAAAACAAGCAGAGGAAACTGTAGATGTTTCTGCAGATTCTTTCCTTTCAGATGCACCGGCAGCGGATCTTGCAGAAGCTGAGCCTGTTGAAGAACTGGCAGAACCTTCACCTGCTTCATTTGATTCTTCACTTTTTGACATGCCTGAAGAAAATCCCGCAGAAGCAGAAGTTTTGCCTGAAGTCAATGTTGAAAATCTTGCATCTTCACTCCCAAATGTTGGTGAACTTAATGAAGTTGAAGCAGAACCTTTGACTGCAGAAGATATTCCTCCAGTTTCAGAACTTGGCGGAGAAAGCTTTGATCTTGAAGCTCCTGCTGAAGAAATCGCAGAGCCTGTGGAAGCAGCAGAAGAACCTGCCGCAGAAGTTGAAGCTCCTGTTGAAAATTCAATAGAACAGACAGAAGAACTCCCGGATCTTGGAGATTTGTCTTTTGATGAACCGGCTTCAGTATCTTCAGAGACTTTAGACATAGCAGATACATCAGACAGCGGCGACTTTGATCCAGCCTCAATTAATCTTGATGATATAGGCGATATTCCTTCTCTTGACGAAACTCCTGCTACAGATGATTTAGGAGATCTTTCACTTGATGAAACTCTTGCAGAAAATTCTGATGCATCTGATATTCCTGCTGATGTTTCTGACATTCCATTAGATACAGAACCGGCAGTTTCAGATTCCGCAGATAATTCAGACACTTCAGTAGACGGCGACTTTGATATCAGCTCCCTCAATATTGATGACATTGATGCACCAGCTTCAACAGATGATGGCCTGGGTGATCTTGGTGATTTGAATTTTGATGAGGCATCTTCAGCAGATACAGATTCAAATTCAGATACAACTACAAGTAATGATGCAGAAACTGACAGCGCACTTGAAGCCTTTGATGCAATAAATGAAGATTTTGAAAGCTCAGATTCTTTGAGCATGAACGACGATCTTCCTACAGAATTTAATGAAATCCCTGATGTGGGAAATATGCCTGTAGAAGAAAAAGCCGAGGAAAATCCGTCAGAAGAACTTTCAATGGATATGGCTTTGCCGGATATGGATGAAAATTCTTCAGCTGGTGGCGATGATCTTTCTTTTGATCTTCCAGATATGGATGATTCTTCAGATTCAGCTTCGTCTTCAGATGATATGGGCGACTTTAATCTTGACTCCCTTAATCTTGATTCTGAACAGGGTGAAATGCCGTCTCCAGAGGATTCAGTTCCAGAAGAAACATTTGATACAAGTGCAATTCAGGATCTTGATTTTTCAAATGAAGAAAATACAGACTTTGCTCTTGGTGAAGTAAATGGTTCAGAAGATGATGATGAATTCTACATTGCAGGATTCTCTGACACAGTAACCGCAGACCTTTCTCAGAAGCCTCAGGTTGACACTCCTGATTTTTCAAAGGCCGCAGATGCATCAGACGCAGACAAACCAAAGAATACATTTACTGACGCTGAATATAAACGATTCCTTGCAAACCTTCAGGAATATCCTCTTAACGTAAGAATCGCTCTTGAAGATTTTGTAGTTAAAAACGAATTTACAGATGACGCAATTTTCGCAGTGCTTGAAAAAGTTCTCAGAAAAGCTCCTGCCCGTCAGGTTGCAACAGAACTTGAAAAGCTCCTTGATATTTCAATTGATGTTCCCCGTGACTTTGAGCGCCGTTCAGCTTCCGAATACGAACAGTACAAGAAGTCAATGGAATATCAGCTTAAAAACAGAATTATTCCAGGTGCAATTCTTACGACTGCAGCAGCCATCATGGTATTCTGTATTTATACTCTTGTTAATACATTCATCTATAAGCCGATCTGTGCATGGAGACTTTACAAAGAAGGTTATGCACTTTTGCAGGACAGCCATTATCCGCAGTCAGAAGAATGTTTTAATGAAGCTCTCAGATATAATGTCGTTAAAGACTGGTTCTATAAATATGCGGAAGGTTACAGAGATCACAAGCAGTATGACAGAAGCCGCATGATGTATCGTGCAATTCTTCAGAGATTTGATAATGAAAAACAGGCTGGTCTTGACTGGGCAGAAATGGAACGCAATGATCTTCAGAATTATCCTGAAGCAGAGCGGATCCTTAAGCGTGAAGTTCTCGATTATCACATTAATGATGCAGACGGAATAACTGCACTCGGAGATACATATCTTGACTGGGCTGATGATATTGATCCGTCAAAATATGCACTTGCAAAGGAACAGTATGATCTTCTTGTTCAGCTTTACGGTGATGAAGATAAATATGTTTCACGCCAGATGATTTATTACATTCGCACTGATGACTTGAGACAGGTTCTTTCATACAAAGATTACTTCATGAAGCGCGGTGAAAAGAACGGACTGACTGCAAGAGATAAAATTGAACTTTCTGGTTATCTTCTGGACAAACGCTACGGAAAACTCCGCACATCAGAAGAACCTTTAAGATCTTCTATTGAAGATATACGTAAACTTCTTGAAGATGCAATTAAAGCTGACTCAAATAATCCTGTTGCACTTTACAACATGGGCCGCTATTTCGTTGCAACAAAAAACAGAGTTCCTGCACAGAAGCTTCTTGAAGCATCTCTTGATAATTTCAAAAAGCAGACAAGAAGAAACAAGAAGGATACATATAAGTACATAAATACTTACAGACTTCTTGGTGAAGAACTTGCAGCTCAGAAAGAATATATTACTGCAGAAGAACTTTACGGAAAGGGACTTAAACTTTTTGAAGCAGAACGTGAATCAAGCGGATTTGAAAGCGATGAAAATGTCGGAAGAATGTACGCTGACCTTGCAGACCTTGATTTCTACATTGCATGCGATAATGATGCTGCTCTCGTAAATTATGAAAATGCAGTAAACAACAAATGCGATACTTCTTCTGTACGATATAAAATCGGGTACATCCAGTATCAGAATCAGAATTATCCTGCAGCACTTGGTTCTTTCATAAAGAGTTATGATTCAAATTCAAGTGATACTCATCTTCTTCTTGCACTGGCAAATACACTCAGCAAGAATAATGATAATTACGTTGCAAAGGGATATTACGAACGTTTGATAAATGTACTCAATGCAAATAAACAGAAGTACCACATTGTGCTTCCACAGGTTCGTGAAGATCAGGCTGACCTTGTTGATACATACATGAAGGCAACAAATAATCTTGGTGTAACACTTCACAGAATTGCAAACAATAACGGTGACAGTTCACTTAATGCGACTGCAATTGTAAATCTTCAGGAAAGTCTGCGCTCATGGGATGCACTTACAAGAAATCAGATTACAATGGTTCGTCTTGAAGGTTCAAATCTTGCAGAACAGAATATTAAATATATGACTCACCCGACTTTGCAGTACGAACCGGAACTTTATACAGAAATTCCTAGAAAGCTTGAAAATGAAAAAGGTCTTGGATTGTGATTAGAAAAGTCTTGACTGGCGGAATAAATTCAGGCATTCTCTCGCGTCAGAAATTTCTTCTGCTGTTCAAGGAATTTTTCAGAAAGTCGATTCATCTTTGCAGTGCATTCATTCCACTACTTCTGGGGATTTCCTATGTACCTGTAATGATTTCCTTAAGCTGCGTACTTTGCTTTTATGTCGTTTCTGAATTCCTTCGCTTAAACGGAAAACAGGTTTTTATTATTTCAGCAGTAACAGAGGCCGCTGCAAGAAAACGTGATGAAAATAAATTTGTTCTTGGGCCGGTAACTCTTGTCTGCGGAATTTTAGCCGCTGCATTTTTCTTTAAGCCGCTTCCCGCAACTATAGGAATTTTTGGGCTCGCTTTCGGAGACGGACTTGCAAGTCTTGCAGGAAAACTTTTTGGTCGTATTCAGATTCCGGGAACAGAAGGAAAAACCGTTGCAGGAAGTCTTACTTGTTTTACAGCAATTTTTATTTCCTGCTGGAGTGCCTGCAGATTCAACAGCTGCTGCATGGGAGTTGACATAACTTTTGTTGCTCTTGTTGTAGCTTCAATCGGAATGTTTATTGAAGTTTTTCCGCTGAAGGATTTTGATAATATTCTTATTCCTGTAATTCTTGCCGCCGTAAGTCAGCTTTTAATTTTCCAGTCTGTGTATTGATGTAAGATAAATTATTGCGCCTGTAATCATCGTAGGAACAGAAACTGCAATTTCAAAAAAACTGTCCGTACTGCACAAAAGCGCGTATCCTAAGAAAAATACCGGAGCTGAAAAAGCTTTTGCGTACATCTCTTTAATAGAAAAAATATAAGCATTTTGAAGAATTGTAATTACAGTGCACATAAAAAGTACAAATCTTATTGAAATGAAAAGCTCTTTGTAACCCCAAGCAATTGAATAATTCGATGTGAAAGATGCAGTGTTTATCGGATAGCAGAAGCCGAGGAGTGCTGCTGAAAGAAAAAGAATGAACATGTTTCGTTCTGAATTTTGTCTCTGGTCTACTGCAGAAAAAATTACAGAAAACAAAAAACTCAGCGGTGCAAGAACTCTTCCTGCAATAATGACTTTCCCGATGAATTTTACAAATTCAGAATACGAGTTCCAAAGCTCAAGAAGTGGAATTAAAATTCTGATTGATTCAAGAAAGCAGCTGATTACAAAACCGGTAAAAAACTGAATTTCGAGTGCTGCAGTTTTCTCAAACCCCTGCATGATTGCAAGACAGAATGCAGCGGCAAAAAATGGAAAAATAATTATTGAAATTAAAGAAGCAATTTTATTGTAAGGACACAAGAAAGGAATTAGATCAAAATCCTTCTGAAAATTTGCGGGAATCTTTATATTGTTTAAAATCAGATATAACACAGCAGATAATCCCAGAAGAAAAGTCAGAACGTTGATACAAAAAAGAACAAAATAAACCCTGTTTCTAAATTTTAAAGTCATGATTACAGAATAATAAATATAGAAAAAAAAGTATATCAGAATGAATATTGATTTATAAGAATCGACACGAAGGAGTATTGAGTTGAGCGAAAATATTCCGCGCTGTGATTTTATAATTAAAGATATAAATGTTTTTTTCCGATATTGAATTTGAACAGTTGTTTCAAATTGGGAGGTTTTTGATGAAAAAAATACTTGCATGTTCAATTTTAGCCTTTGCTTCAATTTTTGCTTTTGCCGGTGACGCAGCTTCTTTTGATGACATCGGATTTTCAAAAGACGGAAAGTATTATATTTTTGGAACTTACGGAAAAACAGATAAAGAATATAAAGCCTGGGCAGAAATCTACACAGTTGATGTTGCAAAAAATGATTTCGTAAAAGGTGAAGTTTATAAAATTAATCTTTCAGGAAAAGACAGCGAAATCTCTGGAAAAAACTGTTACCTTCAGCTTAAGGCAGATTCAGAATGGCGCCTTGCAAAGTACGAAGCCAAGCCTGCAGATGCAGAAACACTTTTGTTCCTTCGCGAATCAGAGAAAAAAGATCCTGAAGCAGAAATCGTTTTCCAGGATTTTGAGGCCTCAAAGAACGGCGAGAAAATCTATTATCACGTAAAGCTTATTCCTACATTTGAAGGAAAAGGTAAGAGTGTAAAATCAAAATTTTATATCGATGTAAAAAGACAGAATGAAGACGGAGATGTTATTTCTTCATGGAAAGTTGGAAGTCCTGATATAAAAAGAAAGGGAATCACTTCATACCAGATCGACAGAATCTTTACTGACAAGAGCGGAAAAAATCTTGTGTTTATAATTCAGAAAACTTTTGAAGATAATAAAGGTACGTCAATCCGCTATATGGTGGAGACCTACACAATTGATAACTAGAATTTCAGACGTACTCCGCCTTCAAATGACAGCCCTGCATCAGGCAAAGAATCAACGCCCGCATAAGAATAGTCCAGAAGATTTTTCAGAATCAGAAATATGTCTGCCTTTGAAAGATTTAAGTCAACGCGTGTATCCAATAAATACTGCGCTGCTGTTTTCTGGCTGTTTGTATTTTCTGTATAACAATCATCATTAAAATTAAATTCGGTTGTCCATGAAAAAATACCTCTCTTAAATTTTACTGCTGAATAAAGATTATGTTTCGGTGTGCACATAATCTGCTTGCCTTCAAGGCCTTCTGTTTTTAGAATTGCATTGCACAAAGTATAATTTGCACTAAAGAAAAAATAATCTCCAAGAGGCAGATCATAAAATCCAAAATCAAAACCGTAGTTTACAGATTTTCCGATATTCATGCATGTCCAGTTGTTTGAGCCTGTATCTCGCCACTGAATCTTATCTTTGTAATAAATAAAATACGGAGAAAGATAAAAATAATCTTTGTAAATGCATTTTAATTTTGAAAGCAATGCACGCTCACATTTTAAATCTTCATTTCCCTTACCACCTGCTCCTGCGTAATATAATTGTTCTGCAGAAGGCTGGGTAACTGATTTTCCTGCATTAAAAAATAAATCAAAATCATCAGAAACTTTTTTGTGAAGCTTTAATGCTGCAGTCCAGTCTGGTGTATTTTTAAAAACTGAAATCCCGGAGATTACTTCCCAGTCAATGAAATCTTCTTTTTTTATTCCGGCGTTTGCAGACCATTGAAGCATTTTTTTGTTGTGTACGCTGTCCTGATCAATGATTGAAAATGCGGCTGATTCTTCAACTGAAAGATTTAAGAGTTCGGGAATCGTAACTTTTAGTCTTTCATCTATCCTCTTTGAAAAATAATTGTTGTTTAAGCTTGAAAATCTGTCTGCTTCCTTATATTTCAAAATTGAATCAAAATAAGAAAGTGAACTTTCAATATTAAAGTTTTCAAAATAAAATTGTCCCGGAAGATTTATTGAATTAAGAAATTTTTTTTGATTTTTTTCAACTGGATATCTACCGCCTTTTACACTTCCACATTCAGCATCATCATAGAAAAAATTGTAGACAATCCCAAAATGAGAGCCGTTCATGTTATAAGGAAAAACTAAAAGACTTAAAGAATTTCCTAAATCTTTTTCTTCGTAACCTTTATTAAAATATGGATAGTTTCCATAGTTTACAAATGTATTTTTATATGGTTTGTATGAAACTTCTCGTGATCTGTAGCCAAATCTATTTTCCGCACTGCAAAAAGAAATTTTTTCTTCAAGCTGAAGATGCATTGCATTTTTAATTTCAAAAGGAAATGTTAAGCCTGCAGAAATTCTGTTTTTATCAAATGCGTTGTTTGCGTAACTTTTGGAACTTGCTTCAATAAAATACTGGTTTTGCAAAAAGTTTTCTGAATACGTGCTGATTTTAATTATTACACATTCTGCGTTTGCTTCATCAATTTCAATCGATTTTATCTGGCTTAAAGAAATTGAGTCCCAGTTGAATTTCCCGTCGAAAGGATCATTCATCAAAACACCGTCAACATAAACTTTTATGCTTGCGTTCCATAATCCGTGAATTGTAACTTCATTGCTCGCGTCTTTAAAAGAAAATCCTTCCTGTTTTAAAACATCTTTTATGTCTGATGCGCAGGAATCTTTGTCGATTTTTATGGTGTGTGAGCTTTCGTGTAGTACGCTTTCTCCCGCAGGAATAAGCTCAAGGTTCTGAGAAAAAATGGTCGTTGAAGAAAATAAAAATATAGAAAGAAATAGGTTTTTCATTATTTAATATCAAAAAATAAGCCCTCTGCAGGAGAGGGCAAGAAAGATTAGCGGAAGTGAATCATTAATTCATCATACTTGGATTTTGTCAAAGTAAAATTTTCAACGATTTCATAATACAATCCTTCTTCTTCATCATAATCTGCATAAGTAACAGACAGTAAATACATTCCAGAATTTTCACAGCACTGGAGTTCATACCAAGCCGGTGTTCCCAAAGGATAATCAGGACTTGCGTCGCCATTGGCAATCAAGTTTGGACTAGCTTTAGAAGACGACCACCAAACGGCTTCATCGACTTCCATTTCCATGCGGTCATTACCGGCAGGCATAGAAAGATTCATATTCTTAACATAAGTTTTAAAGTTTACATTCCAGGTTTTACCACCCGCAGTAACTGTGAATTTTTCATCAGAACCTATTTCACGGGATCTAACAATCTTAACAGTTCCGTTTGTAATTGGATTGGAATACTCAACTGTCCAAGATAAATAGTTTACATCTGTTAATGCTTTTGATAATGAGCCTACTAAATCAAAGTTAGAAGTAGTAGGAGCAGATATTAAGTCAGTTTCTTTTGGCGAATAAAACTTAATATAATCTTTTCCGTTGTTAAGATAATACATTACACAACAGAGGTATTTACCGGTAGAATCCGAAACAAGATAAGTAAACTGGTTTGTTTTACCATTGGAGAATTTTGACCACTCAGCACCATCAAGAATTGTGTATTCGCTATTATTCCAGGTGAGAGTTGTTTGTGTAATAGTTAATTCAGAAATATCTCCAGTAGTGTTTGTGGAACGATAAGTCCCCGGCACTGTGTAACCGGAAAAAGGATCTGTTGAGTTAGTTGTCTGTTCGTTGGATGAAACTGGAGAATTCTCAGATGATCCTGCGTTTGATTCGTCTGTTGAAGCTGAAGAATTATCAGTTGTACTTGTGCCTGATTCGTTAGAGACAGCTGTAGAATCAGTAGGTGTTGTTGCAGAAGCCTGAGAGTCTGCCTCAGGTTCGTTAATAGAAGAAGCTGTGCTGTTGGAAGTGTTTTTTGAGGCGCCAGAACTTGATTCATTCCAAAAGTTTGGATTGTAATATGTTTCACTATCAAAACCGAACATTTCAACGGCAGTTTCCAATGTTGTTACATTTTTATAAGAGGTACTAGGGCTTGCTCCGCCTTCAATTAAAGCTTTTGTAGGGTCATCATCTTGAATCTCGAATTTTACACCATAGTAGCAGTTTGTTGTAGGTTCATTATACGGTGGTTCAAGTGTAGTCTTTGCAATAAAAATTAATACACCTGATTTTTTATTTACGATTCCATTTGATGTGTTGTATACGACATAGATTTCTGAAGAATCTTTTTTGTATTTTTCTTCCGTACCATATGCGTTTATTGAAAAGTAGTTTTCTGTTAATGTGTCATCTTTTGTGCAGGATGCGCATGTTGCCCAAACAAAATCAGGATTACAATTTAATAGTGTTCCCCAGTTAGCATTCCAAGTTCCGCAAATCGGATCGTCAGCTTCCAATCTGCTTACGCCTGCAGGTAATACTTCTCTATTGTCATTACTTCCTACATCCTGTTTACATCCGGCAAACAGAACAAGAGCCAGAACTGCCAGTGCAGTCAATCTAAAAAATCTTTTCATAAGTCCTCCAGGGCAGAGCATGTACCCTAAAATAGATAAATTACGGAGTTCAGCATTCGGACTTTAACCGTATCATTTCATGCGCAGGGCTTCCACCTGACTTTCCTGAAATCCGACAGCGTCTTATAATGCATTTTTCTATTAATTTCAAGGGAATTTTTAATTTCTTATAGTAATCTTTTTCGAAGCGTCTTTATGTCACGGGCTTTCCGCTCCAATGTGCTCGCTTCGCTGCGCGCATTCCGCTTCAATCCCGGCTATGAAGTATTTGTATTTCAGATGCGAAGCATCAGAAAACAACGAGTTTTACTTTGCTCTCATTGCTCGCGTTATAAAAAAAATAATTTTTTTGAAAAAATCCCTGTTGAAATGAATTTTTATGCCCGTCTGCGGTTATATAGATATATGTAGGTTCCTGAAGCCGCAGGGCTTCTGAGCGAGCCTGCGCTGAAATTTTAAACTTGGAAATGCCTGAACAGGCGGTTGTCTCCCGGACTCTATCAGCAAATGCTGAAATATGAAATCGGGAGGAATACGTTATAATGATTGACAGAATAATTTCAGTTGTTACATGTGTAGCAACTGTCGTCTGCACAATTATAACGGTACTCTCCTATCTGAAAGATAAGAAAGAGTAAAAAAAATGACCGCCAGTCTGACACACTGACGGTCTAGGTCCGTAAAGGACTAAAAATCCAATGTGGAGATGACCAAATGTTCGGGCATTTCCTTTTTTTAATATACAACATTATTCACGCAGCGTCAATTTTTTATAAAATCAACTCTTGCTTCCTTTATTTGGATTTGAAAATTTCCTACAAACGCCTCTTTTTAGGAGATTCCCTGCTGAATTTCAGGACCGGGCGGCCGTATAAGACTTAAAGCCTGCTGATTCGGCGCCGGAATTCTATATTTCTCAAAATAAATGATAAAAATTCATGAATTTCGGATAAAAATTCAGAATTCAACTTGACACTTTTTTGATGGTGATATATATTCATTCTCACCCGCAGATGACTGCGGCGCTCTTTGACATTGACAGAGAAGGAAAGACAAAGACTAAATACAAAAGGTCAGCGAAACGCAAATTGAACACAAATCTTTCTGAATAAAATCAGAAATCTTTTTTAATCAATTTCCATAAAAGTTAAAAGCTTTAGGAAAAACTGAAATGAGAAATCTTTGGACTTCGGTCCTAAGAATAAATCATGGAGAGTTTGATCCTGGCTCAGAACGAACGCTGGCGGCGCGTCTTAAGCATGCA
>JAILEY010000005.1 GCA_024687165.1 Treponema sp. | reverse complement strand
GGATTGGCAAGGAGGACCTCCAATAATTAAATCAACAGGAACATCAATGTTTATATTTTTTTCTCTAAGAAAATCTTGATTTATATCTGCAATATCCCCTTCAATAAGATTTATTTGTGGAAAATTTTCTGAAAAGGCTTTTGCAGCTTGGTGATCATATTCATTTGCAAATAAAAAATTAAAAAAATTATCTTGAACAAATGTATTGTTTTCTATTCGATGAGAAAATCCATATGTTAAACCTCCAGCACCAGAAAACAAGTCTATCACATTTGCAGGCATAAAATAACTCCAGCTTTTATTTTACACAAAAGAATAGTAAAAGTAAACTTACGATTCACCGGGTATCAAAAGTTTTTTATGAGAAAAACTGGGGCGTTGCGGGGGTGTCCCCCGCAGAGGGGGTAGCGGAAAACCGCAAGGTTTGTAGCGAGGGGGAGACTTCCCCCGACATAATCCTCGACTTCTTCTCCGGCTCAGGCACAACCGCCCACGCCGTAATGGATTTGAACGCAAACGACAACGGCAAGCGCAAATTCATCATGGTGCAGCTAAATGAACCAGTAAAAAAAGATAGCGAAGCGGAAAAAGCTGGCTACAAGACAATTGATGAAATCGGGCGTGAACGCATCCGCCGCGCAGCTGCAAAAATCAAAGCTGAATATCCAGACACAACCGCTGACCTGGGATTTAAAACCTACTACCTCAAATCCATGCCAAAAGAGACGCTGGATAAAATCAAAATTTTTGATCCAAACGAACTTTTTACAAATGACGGAAATATCGTAAAATCACTTGGCGAAAAAACGCTATTGCAAACCTGGCAGATAAAAGACGGCTTCGGCTTTAATGCAGTTCCTCAAAAAATCGACCTTTCAGGTTACACAACATATCTTCTTGACGATAAAAAAATCGGAAAATATCTGTATCTTCTGGGCGAGATTGAAGAAAAATCAATCAAAGAACTTATCCGAAAAATCGAAAGTCTGGAGCTTACAGTGGACAAAATCTTTATCTACGGCTATTCGTTCGACTTCAACATGCTCAACTGTATTACCACAAATCTTAAGACGCTAAAAAACCGAAATCCGCTTGAACCGATTGTGAGGTACTAAATGCGACTTGAACAGAACTTACCGCACCAGACAAACGCAATCAATGCAGTGCTCCATGTTTTTGACGGAATTGAACCCAAGTTTTACACAGACAGAACAAAATGCCCTTCTCTAACGGAAGACATTGCGACAATAAAAGCAAACATTGCTCAGATTCAAAAGGGCGAAAAACAAAACTGCTTTGCGGACGGCTACACAGTGCCTGAAAATTTGCGGCAGAATTATACGGATTCTTCTTCTAAATATCTGAACATCGACATAAAAATGGAAACCGGTACTGGCAAAACCTATGTTTACACAAAAACAATGTTCGAGCTTCATCGAGCCTATGGAATCAACAAATTCATCCTGCTTGTTCCGACAGTTCCAATCAAAGAAGGAGCGAAGGCTTTTTTGAAATCTGCATACATGAAAAGTGACTTGCAGTCTTTGTACGACGGAACGGAATTACGCCTTCATGTTCTTGATGCACAAAAACAGAAAAACAAAGGGCGAAAATCCTTACCGGCTGCGATTCAGGCTTTTGCAGAAAATACAGACTTGAACGGAAATAAAATCGACGTGCTTTTAACAAACAGCGGAATGTTAAATTCTGCTGCAACAATGGATGCTGAATACGACCAGACTTTGCTTGGAAATTTCACAAATCCTTACAAGGTCCTGCAGAGCATAAAACCGTTTGTAATCATCGATGAGCCGCACAAGTTCAACCGTACTAAAGGCACATTCAAAACACTTGTAGAAAAAATCCAGCCGCAATGTATTATCCGCTACGGCGCAACCTTCCCGGAAATGGGCAAAGACAAAATCGATTATGAAAACGTCGTGTATTCTCTCGGAGCGTGCGCTTCGTTTAACGACAATCTTGTGAAAGGCGTGCAGGTTGAATACATTGCCGAAGAAGACAAAATCAAAGACCAGATAAAAATCAAGGTGCTTGAAATCAACACTGCAAGAGGCGAAGCAAAAACCGTCCGCTTCCAGAATGAGCAGACGAAAAAGACTTTTGATTTACATGAAACGGATTCTTTGAACAACATCGATTCAAGCTTTGAGAATATCCATGTTTCTTCAATTTCAAAAACAGAAATTGAACTGAGCAACGGAATGATTCTGCACAAAAGCGACTCTCTTTATCCCGAGGTTTTCAGCGATACATTCCAGGTTACAATGCTGAACCTTGCGCTTGACCGCCACTTTGAAAAAGAATATGAAAATTTCTGCAACTGTCTTACAAAAATCAAAACCCTTTCTCTTTTCTTCATTGATTCGATTGAATCTTTCCGTAATGACGGTTAT
>JAILEY010000002.1 GCA_024687165.1 Treponema sp. | reverse complement strand
GTAGCAGATAAGCTCTTTTGTCTCCCACAAATATGCCATTTTGTAATCATCGCGTGAATTGAGAACTTTTGAAAGAATGTACAAAAAATTGATGTAGAACTTTGTTCCAGCCCTTTTTGAATATGCGACGAGTTCCGTAACATCAAGGCGTGCCGTCATTGACGTTGAGCAGCGGCAGTCTTCCATAAAATGCCGAAAAACGCCTTTTCTGTAATATGTTTCCTGATCGATTATTTTATAGTTCATTTTTTTCTCCTTTAAAAACTCCGCGTTAGCGGCGTTGCATGAAAGCAACGAATCATCCTTTCTTAATTAAATAGATATAATCTTTCGTAAAGTGTTTGCAGTCCTGATTGTTATCATTTCTGCAATTCCTGTACTTGCGGTCTTTTTCCACCAGGCAGCCTTATTATACTTCATTCTGTCAAAGGACCAGAAAGCTGCATTATCACAGATCTCAACCTGTTCAAGTTCCTTTGTAGGTTCTCCAATTTTTTCAGCAACTATTTTGATGTCGTTCGGTGGAATGGCGAAAATAAGATTATCGTATATTTCTTTGTTTTCTGTTCCCCACCATTTTGGAGCTTTGTCTAAAAGTTCAGAAAGTTCCTTCTGTGAAATGATGAACACAGGAATGTCCAGATTAAATTTTTCCTTTATTAAAGTTTTTGCTCTATCGGCCAGAACAAGTGTGTTATTTTCATCATCCGAAAAAATAACGTTCCCGCTGTTGAGGTGCGTACAGACATCAGAAAATCCCGCTTCGGCAAATGCAGATTTCAGCTCTGCCATTGAGATTTTATTTTTGCCACTGATGTTAATTCCACGAAGCAGCGCAATGTATCTTTTCATTTTTATCCCTCACTTAAAAAAGTTTTTACCTTTTTCGTATGCTATTTTGAGATTCTTATCCCAGTCCTCTTCTCGCGAGGCGAATTCCCTTGTCATTCCTGGAAAGATGACAAAGTCGGATTTTTTTGCGCGATCAAAAATTCTGTCGTTAATCATTACTTTTTTCATGCTGTCACGAAGATATTCTTGCTCGCTCATATCCGTCTTAAAGTTCATCTTGTACAAATCGGAAAGAACATACTCGTTTCCCGATTCTTCAATTCCCTTTATGAAGGAATCCCTTACATGGCGCGTGAAAGAATCTTCCGATGTGTGGCAATAAACTACAAACGCTTTCATTTTCATAATCTACTCCAAATTCATTGTGTTGTTTCTGTTAACGAGTAACAGGATTTCCGTGGCCAAAATAAATTGCACGCTTTCCAAGTGCCTTTATTTTTTCCTGGGTCTTTTTGATAGCGTCAAGGTCGCAATACAAGTGCCCCAGAGATGGCTTAATCCAGTTGTCCAAAGCATCTCCGACCAAGAGATGGCTTTCTTCTACATCAACTCCAATCGAGCCTTTTGTGTGTCCGGGAAGTTCCACAATCTTTGCATTTATTCCGTATTCAGAAAGACTGTCGCCTTCCTTTACGTAAATTATATTTTGAGGCCGCTCAACCTTTGTGTTTTTTAAAACTGAAAGCGAAAGTCCCAAGACAATTTTTCCTACAAGGCCGTATGATTTTAGCGGCTGCTTGTTGTAGTCGTCAAAAAGCTCCTCATCCACTTTGTTGAATGCAACAGGGCAGGAATATCTTCTTGAAAGTTCGGCTGCGTTTTCTGCATGGTCAAAGTGTGGGTGTGTAAGGACAATCAGCTTTATTTCGTATTTGTCACACTCTTCAATTACCATGTTGAGGGAGGCTTTGCTGCTGGTGTCTACGAGTATTGCATTTTTACCTTCAACAACTATGTAGCAGTTATCTGTTCCGCCTTTGATTCTTTTTACCGTAATCATTTTTTCCCTCCTTACATTTCAAAATCCGTGCGTACTTCAAGAATGTTGTCGCTCGCTTTTAAAATTTCTTTGAGGCGGAAATCCAAATCGCTGTGATTGTCGCGGTAATCTTTTTCGCCAAATTCGATGCGGGCTAGAAAGGCGAGGGTTTCTTTTTCCAGACTGAACTGAGCGTTTACCCCCGGCTTGTTCCCTCGTGCATCAAGGCGAATCCATTTTTTTAGCGAGTCGATGTAAACAGTGTTCAATGCATGTATGATGTAGCCGTCGCTCGCGTCGTCGGCGCGAGTCAAATATTGGTAGCTGATTCCCGCCGGGATTTTATTCGCGCGGAGCAGGGCGGCAAGCAGGCATGACTTTGTCCAGCAGATGCCTGTTTTGTTTTTGAGAACGTCGCTGGCGCTTTTTGAAACCATGGTAAGTTTTGCGTCCCAAGTGTGCGGAATCTCGTCGCGTACAAATTTGTAGGCTCTTTCTATGTAGTCAAGATTGTCAGAAGAGGCGGCTTTCAGTTCGGCCGCTTTTTTTGCAACTAGAGGATTTGTGTAATCAATGCAGTCAGTTTCTTTTAGGTACTCAGATAAATCTTCCATATAATATTTTCACCTGTATATGCTATCTTTTTTTTCCCCAGAATCCGTAAGTATTCTTTAATTTCATACAAAATGAATCAAGACTTTAAATAAAATCAGATTCACCAACAAGCGGAGAACAGAAGAGACGCCAGAACTTGTCCTCACTCCAGATTTTGTGCAGCTCATCAAAATTTTCATCAGGCTCTTTTAAAAGTTCGGCAACCCTGTCAATCTTTGCAAGCTCTTCCTCTGTCATCTTATCAAAATGACTCCACCAAAGAGGCGCAAACGAAAATGTCAGTTCCTGATTCATAAGTGCATTCAAATCATAAAAAACATAAAGTGAAAGTGCCTTGAGTGAATTTGTGCCCAGTCCGTCCGCGTAGATAAATTTACTTCCATCTTTTTTACCCTGCCGAATATCAAGCCAGGTTGGGCCTGCGAAATCAAACTGCTCTTGAGGAATATCGTACTGACTGTCAAAAGGAAGTTCACCCTTTTTAAAAAATCCGTCGGCATCAATCGTAACCCATTTGCCCAGAGCTTCGTCATAATACTGATTGATCCAGTGATCCATGCTGATTCCATTAACAATGTACGGAGCATATCCTGCCCTGCTTCGAGCCGCATACCCCTTTGCTTTTAAAATCGCACTCATAAGAACAGAAACGTAACGGCAGCATAAAACAAGCTTGTTCTCAACCGCACGGTCACTTGCAAAACCACGACCATCCATCCTGAAAAGTTCAGCCGTCATTGAAGAAGCCGTAAGAAACACATCATCCTCGCAACGCATTCTGTGCCATGGATATCGTGTCATGTCACCGTAACGTAAATCAGCATTTGCTCCGGAATTGCCCTGTTTCAAAGTGATTCTATGAATAATCTGCGCACACACAAGATTCCCAAGTTCCGTTATATCATCCGGAAGAATTTTAAAATAAGCTTTGTACAATCCTGGATAAGTGAATCGGCCACTCTCTTTATAATGCTTCAATATTTTTTCATTCATATATACCTCTTTCCCACGCATCTAATTATTTAATAGAAGTATAAATCAGAAAAAAAATTTTATGACAGACTTTAGATAAAATACACAAGAAATAGGCAAAATATGCAGTCTGACAAAAACATTTCTTATTCAAAAAGATTAAATTAGATTCTATAATGTTGAATATTAATGATTACACAGGACGAACTATGAAAACTTCTATCCAGCCTTTCGAAATGAAAAATCTTCCTCTTATTGTTGATGTTGTTGAGCCGCTGTGGTGTCCGCCAGTAGGAGATAAAGATTTTAAGCGCTTTAATGTTGAATATATTGTAAGAAATAATATTTTTGAAAATGACTATCACTTCCAGCTTGTATATGAAAATTCTGATAATGAAATTCTTTCTGCAGCTTTTTTTGCCCGAAAGAATGACATATCAACTGCTGAAGAATGGTTCAGCCGCGAATCTATACGTTTTCCGGAAAATTTAAAAATAGCATCACAAATGAGCAAAACTTACCTCAACAAGATGGATGAACTTACTCATTCCTTAATGAACGACGACGATATTATGCTTTCTCTGTTCGTAAGCAGAAAGCCTGGAGCAGGTTCAATTATTTTTGAACAGACCTGTCAGCAGATGAAAAATGAAGGATGGAAAAATCTTTACCTTTATACAGACTGCGACTGTAACTGGAAGTGGTACACAAAACATAATTTTACACTTGTTCAGGAAAATATTTACGAACCTTTCAGCAGCGAAAATGAAGATTACAAAACTTATATTTTCAGGAAGGAATTATAAGCCTTTCACTTCGTTTCGAATCGCATTTATTCCTTAGCATTTAATTTTAAAATAAAAAAAAGCTCACCATTAGATGAGCTTTTCTTTGAGACTGACACGATTCGAACGTGCGACCCCCACCTCCGCAGGGTGATGCTCTAATCCAACTGAGCTACAATCTCATAAGTAGCGGAGACGACAGGGGTCGAACCTGCCCGGCCCTTTAGGAACCGACGGTTTAGCAAACCGTTGTATTACCGCTCTACCACGTCTCCAGGTACCTAAAAGGTCATTGCCTTTCAGCTACAAATCGGAGCGAGAGGGATTCGAACCCCCGATACCTTGCGGTATACCGGTTTTCAAGACCGGCACATTCGACCACTCTGACATCGCTCCAAAAGTGTACGGTTAATATACAGAATTCATAAAAACATGTCAATAGAATTCTGCATTATTTCGCAAAGATTCCTATAAAAGATGCACCGCCAACAAAGGTTCCAATCATACTTCCAAGAGATGAAAGAAAGAAAATAACAAGAACTCTCAGTATTCTGTTTCTGTAAAAACCTTTCAAAGAAGTTGCATCATCCTGAAGATTTTCCATATCTTCAACTGAAGGCTTTTTCACAACAGCCTGAACAAGACCAGAAAAAAGCCCGATTCCAACAAACGGACACAAAGACGTTAAAGGCGCCATAACAATCGAAACAAGAATTGTAAGAATATGAGCACCACCGATAATTGCACCAAGACCGGCAAGAGCTCCATTCCAGATTACCCAGCTACCAAGAAGAGTTGTACCTTTTTCAACACCACCGATTATAAATCCTGTAATTATCAGTCCCATTATGATTGCAGGAATTGTCCATGTAAGAATTTTGCTCAGGAATGATTTTGGAGGAACAGTTTCGATTCCGCTTACGTCTGCATTTTCAGCCCCGGATGCAAACTGTTCAAGATGCTTCTGAACTCCAGGCAAATGACCCGCACCAAGAACTGCAAGAACTTTATTTCCTTTTGCACTCCAGATTTTTGAAGCAAGATAAAAATCCCTTTCATCAATCAACACTTCCTTAACAACAGGAAGATATGTTGAAAGCTCAGACATCATCGTGTCCATTTCGCTTGTCTGCTTAAGGTTTTCAATTTCTGTAACTGAAACTTCTTCTTTACTGAATGCACTTGCAATAAGCATGCTCAAAAGCTTGCACTTTCCCCAGAAGGAATTTTTAGCCCAGGCTCGGCGCAACGTTACTGCAATCGGTCTGTCCACCATTTCCTGCGGGATTTTCATTTTATCAGCCTTATTCATACCGGCAACCATTTCATCCCCAGGTTTAATTCCGGCACCTTTTCCCATTCGCTTCTGATATCCTGCAAGAACTATATTTGCAAGCATCAAAAATCCCTGTTTATTTTTCAGGACCTTGATAATATCCATCTTTTTCCAGGAATCAGGATCCTTTATGTTCTTAAGGCGGTTTTCATCAAGTTCAATCGCAACACAATCCGGTTTATTTTCTTCTATTGATTTTTCAACTTCTTCAATACTTGCCTGCGAAACATGTGCAGTTCCAACAAGTATAAATTCTCTGTCTGATATTTTTAAATTAGTCTGCATTTCTGCTCCTGATTTTTTATTTTAGGGGAACTTTACCCTTCATGCGCCATTCAGCAAGACGATACTCAAAAAACATCGGGCTCTTCATGTCTAAAACTTTGGTATAGTACTGATTTGCGAATTCGCCACCACCGAACATATCATAAAATAAAGCTAAATAATAGTACATTTTTCCCTGAGTATTTCTGTTTCCAAGTGCGGCAATTTTCTGAGGTACAGGTTTTTCTCCTGCTCTGTCATGGAACAAACGAAGCATTGTGTATTCAATTGTATTTCTGTCCATTTTGCGAAGAACTGAATCGCTGAATTTTTTTGCTTCAGGACCTTTTCCTTCCTTATAATAACAGTACGTAATCATAAGCGGATAAGAAACGTTTGTTGTATTAAATTCACGGCACTTCATAAAAGCTTCACGGGCTGTTGTCCACTGTTCCTCATGCAGTGCAAGAACACCGATGCTTTCATATGCGTAATAATACTTCGGGTTAAGTTTGATTACGCTTTTATAATCAGCAATTGCTTCAGCTGCTTTATCCTGTTCATCGTAAAGACCCGCACGGTAAGCATAGGCAAGAAAATAATCAGGCTGGATTTCTATTGATTTTGTCCATTCTGCAAGTGCAACATCAAAATGACCGAGGTTTCTTTCATAAAGACCGTAATCCATGTGGCATTCATAATTCGACGGGTCAAGTTCAACTGCTTTTTTTGCGTTATCTGATGCGATTTTATATTCGTTGTTTGCAAAGGCAAGTTTTCCAAGATAAAGATAAGCCTGAACACTTGTAGGATTTACTTCAAGAAGCTTATTAAAAGTTGCTTTTGCGTTTTCATCATCTTCAAGGTAATATTCAGTCTGTCCAAGTCCGCGCAAAGCATCTTCATTTTTTGGTTCACGGACAAGGGCTTTTTTATAACTCAATCGTGCCTGTTTATAATTCTTTCTATTAAAGTAATCTTCTGCAACTTCAATATTTGCCATTGCATTGTACGGATCTTCAGCAAGAAGAGCTTTAACCTGCTTATCACGGCCGGCTTTATCTCCGCGAATTTTTGCAATTGTTGCAGACAGCCCGATTACATCCTGATTTTTAGGATCTTTTTTTGAAAGTTCATCGCAAAGTGACTGAGCTTCATCAAGTTTATTTGCGCTTACACAAATTGCGGCTTTTAAAAAGAGAAGGTCAAAATCATTTTTAAATTTAGAATAATTTTTTGGAAGTTCAGTTTCATATAAAGAAAGAGCTGCTTCTGCACCATCAGTATCTAATGTGTGCTGCAAAAGCTCCATGAATCCTTCTTTTGTATACTCTTTTTTAGGCTTTTTCTGATTTTCAGCCTTTTTTTCAACGGTTTCAGTCTTTACAGGCTCCTGAATATTCTGATTTGATGCGCAGGAAGCAACATTAAGAACAAAAACAATTACACCAAGAACAATACCCGCCAAAAGAATCTCTTTAATCGAACTTTTCATATTTTTCCACTCTAATTGAATTTATTATCCATAATGGATAAACTGTGTAAATGCATAAACATCCTGTAAGAAAGTTTCTGGGACTCTTCGCCCTCTACACATTTATTATTGTCGGCATCTTTGTTTTACAGTTTAAGACCGAATCTATTATTTCTCGAACTTTAGGTGCATTATCGCTGACACTTGCACAGACACGAACTGAAGATGACCAGATAAAGTTAAAAAATCAGTTTGAAATTGAATACAAAAACATCAAATTCAGTGCTTCTGAAAAAACTCCTGTAATCGCAAAGACTACAAAAGGAGAATCTCAGGCCCTGATTCTTGAAAATTACGAAGAAACTGCAAACGGATTTACAATTTTATTCCAGAACAATGCAAAAATTTCTTTTACGGTAAACAACGACCGGCTTTCAGTATTTCCTTCGTTTAATAGCACTTACAGATCATACACAATTCCATATTCAACATCTAAAAAATTTAATACTGAAAGAATTTCTTCATCAAACATGATGCTCAGCTCAAAAAATGACCTTTTATCTTTTTCAGCATCATCTCTTAAAGAAGACAGCTTTGAAATCAGCACAGACAGCGCGGCCTCAATCATTTCAATCAGCAGACAGAAATCTTTCTCTTTCGATGCAGTTGCTCAGCTTGAAAAATCAACAAAAAAAGATTTTGATTCGAACGCTAAAAAACTCTGTGACACCCTCATAAATAAAACAAACGAGCTTCTTGTTTCAAACAACGCCGCTTCACTCAACGAAAAAACGATTGTTGCATATGTTGCAGAACTTTCAAAACGCGGAAAATATACTCAGGCTGTAAATTCAATTCCTGAATCATTTAAAACCGGAACAAAAAGAACTTATCTTTCAGCCCCATACTTCAATAATCTTGTAGAAATGAACAAAACTCTTTCTGCTGCAAATTCAAGGATGGCTTCTGCAATTTCTGCAAAATCTCTGGATGCATTTACAACAGAAGGCATTTCAAGCTACCTTTTGAGAGAAAAATTCAAGAGTTCAACGCAGGAATTTATCGCTTATCCTGCTTCAATAAGCAAATTTGCACCAACAGCAGTACAGGCAGCCGGAATTCTTAACACTTATGCTGATTTAAGCGCAAAAGACAGAAAGTTTGCTTCTAAACTTGAGCCGGTTATCGATCAGTGTGTTGAATCAATTCAGAAAAGCTGTTCTATAAAAGACAAGACACTTATAATTGCTGATCCGAGCGTAAAATCACTGATTGACCAGATAAAAGTCGGAGAAGCACTTGTTAAAATCGGAACTGAAAAAGCAAAAGACAGCTGGACAAAAGCAGGTTATATTCTCTTAAATACAGCACTTGAATCAAAAGAAATTACACTGCAGAATGTCGGCGATATCTATACAATTCTTTCACCGCAAAACAAATACTACCCGCATGCAGAAATTCTCGGTTATTATGGAACAAATGCAGTATGGGCATGGACGATTGCAACTGCAGTCAGCTATACATTTGAACCTGCAACAACAGCAAATATCGTTATTGATTTCCCTCTCAACCTGACACATTACGTAATTTTCAGCGGAATTCCTTCATTTGATAACAAGATTCAGATTCAGGGACTTATGTTCAGGACAGACCCTCGATTTGAAGCTTACAATTCTTCGGGATACGTTTATCAGGCAACAACACAAAGCCTCTTGATAAAGTCACGCCACAAGTCACGATTTGAAGTAATCAGGCTGTATTTTAATACTCCTTCAAACTATACAAATATTATTCCTGCAATAAAAGTTCCAAAGCCGGCACCTGCTCCTAAACCAGCAGAACCTGTAAAACCTGCAGAAACTGCAGAAGGAACAGCAGAAGCAACTGCAGAAAACGCAAAACCAGCTGAAAACACTGAAAAAACAGAACAGCTGTGAAATATCCACAGCCGTTTTTTATAAAACAAACAAAATTGGCGCGAGGAAGTATTGAGTGGAACGAAAATATTCTGTTTGTTGTTGTCGCGCTGGAATATATACAATAAACACCGGCGATAAGAAAAGCAGAACGGCTGTGAAGCGCTTGCAAGGTTCGTAAGAACACAAAAAACGTCGGATTCCAATTACCTTGCACCGTGCGTAACAGCCGTGTCTTTTCTGGTAGCCGGTGTTTTTTCTTCAAAAATGCAAAAATTTCCAAGAAATTCAATTTTTTTCTATATTTTTTAAACGATTTAGCAAATTCTATGTTATAATGTGCATTATTATCGAAAAAAGTTTCTTGCAGGAGCTATTGTGAACAAACGAGATTTTCCAAAAATCCACTTCTATGATCAGGATTTTGTAGACATTTATGACAAAACATGGAACAGACTTTCGGAATACTGGCTTGATCCAAAATCGGGCGATGAAAGTGAAGATGGGTATTTTGTTTATCCGTCAGAAGGAAAACATGTTCTGGACCAGTTTGAATCAATTCTTTCATCATTTTTCCTTGTTTACTCAAACAGAAATTATCCGGCAAGCAAAAATATTGATTATTTCTACGAACGTCAGGAAGCAGACGGTGCAATCCGCTGGAAGTATGATGTTAAAACAAATAAACCGATTTTAGACAAGAAAAACCCTGAAGGAATCGGGCTTCCTCTTTTTGCATGGGCAGAATTCAACCTTTACCACAAGGGTGCAAACAAGAGACGCATCAAGGAAATCATGCCGACTCTCCAGAAATACATGGAGTGGATCGATAAAAAATTCAAGCAGCCGAACGGACTTTATGCTGTTCCACATGAAGCAAGTACAATGTTCAATTCACCGAGAAAAGGCTGTGTTTATCCTGTAGATTTTAACAGTTGTATGGCTATAAATGTTGCTCACATGAGTGCACTTGGAGACATTCTTAATGACAAGGAACTCAGTTTCATGTACAAAAAGATGTACTTCAGCCTTAAAACAAGAATCAACAGCCTTATGTGGGATACAGAAACAGGCTTCTACCACGATCTGGACAAAAACGAAGCAAGACTTCCTCAGAAAACAATCGCCGGATTCTGGCCGCTTCTTGCTGAACTTCCAAATGCAGACAGAGCAGATACTCTTATTGCACACTTAAGCAATCCAAAAACATTCGGTACCGAGCATCCGTTCCCAACTTTGAGTGTAGACAGCAGCGACTTTAAAGAAACTGGAGAAGGCTTCCGCGGATCTGTTCTTGCTCCGTTCAACTTCATGATTATTAAGGGACTTGAAAAATACCAGCGTTTTGCCTTTGCCCGTGAATGTGCAATCCGCCACCTGTATTTTATTCTTGAAGGCTTAAGCCCAATAAACACAAAGCAGAAAGGAGATCTTTACGAAGCTTATATGCCTTGCAAAGAAGGTCCTGCAACCTGCCGTTCAGAAAAGGAATTCCCACGTAAAAAATTCCTGCACTATATTGGTCTTTCTACCGTTGCACTTATGATTGAAAACGTTATCGGCTTAAACATAAGTCTTCCAAGAAAAACTGTAGACTGGATTATTCCGAACCTTGAAACTATGGGAATTGAAAAGCTTTCCCTCAAGCGTAATCTTATTACAATTTTAAGTAACAAGAGCAACCGAGGCTGGGAAATTCAGATGGAAAGTGAAAAATTGTATTACTTTACAATCAACATTCTTGATCAGAAAAAGAAGACGCTTCCAATTCCAAGCGGAAAATGTTCAATGCTTATTGATAAGCTGTAAAGCAATAAAAAAGGGCTTCAGTTAAACTGGAGCCCCATTTTTTTATTCTGCAACTTCGCGTGTTTTTTCTTCATTCATAACGTAAAGAATCAAAGTAGAACCTTTCTTTACATCGTATGGAATTGTTATGATTTTTCCAGGATGATTAAAATCAGCAATTGTAGTCTGATTTCCATCCGGTGAAACTGCATCAAGTTTTACAGAGACTGCAAAAGGATATTCAGGAAGATTATATGTAAACAGCCCCTGAATATTTGAAGATTCCTGTGAAGCTGGTCGTACAGCAATTTTTACATCAGATCTTGAATAAGGCTTAACCTTTTTTCCAACCTTTTCCTGCGAAATAACTTTTCCTTCTCTTGGAGCCGATGAATCTTCACTCAAAGAAACATTGTATGTAATCTGATTATTTGTGTTATTAAGCTGTGCAAGGAAGCTCTTAATACTTTTTCCTTCAACAGACGGAACTTCAACTTCAACATTTTTATTTCCGCTGCTAACAACAAACTGGAGTCTCATGTAATCTTCAATCGGTGTACCTGCTGCAGGAAACTGTTCAAGAATTGTTCCAACAGGAGCATCAGATTTTACATAAACAGGACGTGAAACCTTTACAAGAGAATCTGCTCCACTAAATGCAAGATCAAGTGAATTCTGTATGCTGTCGATATCCTTTCCTGTGTAATCTTCAAATTCTTCAATTGGAACACCGCGGCTTACTGTAACAGTAATTGATCTATAAGCTTTTACAATCGAACCTTCTTTCGGATACTGATCGATTACAAGTCCTTTTTCACCAGGCAAATCTGAATATCTGAACTGAAGCTTCGGATAAAGCTCACGAGTCTGCATTTCAAGAATAGCATTATTCAGCGACATTCCCTTTACATTCGGAACACGAACTTTTTCTGCACCCTGAACTGAAATAAAAAATACAGAAAGAGCAACTGCAAACATAACAATAAATGTCAAAATCACGGTTATTAAAATCAGTTTGCCATGAGAAGCAACATTTTCTGAATATTCCGCTGCTTCAATTTTAATTTTTCTTATTAAATCCTTAACCTCAAGTTTTTTCATATCCTACTCCAGAACAGTGCCTATAAAATTTCTTGCACCATTCATAAACGATTTATAATCCATTGCTTTCTTTGACTGCCACTGAAGTTCGGTTGCAATCAAAACGCCGTTTCCAGTCTGAATAAGAATTCCACGATGCTTATTGTAATCTAAGACCGTACCAGGAACTGCAGAAGTCTGCTTTGGAACTGACGGATCCTGAATTGCAACTTTACTTGCAGCACGTCCCTTAAGAATCCTCAGCTGGACTCCGTTTACCATTGTGTAGCATCCAGGCCATGGTGTATATGCCCTGATCATTGCATCTATTTTTTCTGCAGAATAATTCCAGTCGATTTTTCCGTCTTCCTTTTTAATTTTTGTGCAGTAAGAAGGTGTTCCAATCTGAGGTGTTGCAGGCGGAAGAATTCCAGTGCGTGAAATCTGGCGAAGATACTGTGTAAACATTGCAGTGCCAAAAACTGAACACTGACGCAAAAGATATTCAGCATTTTCATTTCCGGTAAGACGATACTTGTTACAGATGATTATGTCGCCTTCATCCATCCCAAGAGCCATTTTCTGAATTGAACACCCGGTCTCTTCATCCATATTCAAAATACATTCGTTGATTGGAGTTGCCCCACGGTATTTTGGAAGAATTGAAGGATGAATATTTATTCCACCGTATTTAAACAACGAGAAAAATTTCGGACCAAGGATATGTCCGTATGCGAAACAAATAAAAATATCAGGCTTTAATGAAGCAAGAATTTCCCGCTCCGGAGCACAAACATGTTCGGGACAAAGAACCTTTATATCTGTACCGCGTGCTTCATTCCATGTACGTACATACTGTTCAACTTCAGTCGGTACAAGCTGAGAATGTCTTCCCCTTGCTGACGGAGGATTTGTAAGAACCCCGACAATTTCATACTGTTCTTCCGGAGTTGCCTTTGACATATCACTGTCACGCAAAAGAAGTTCGAGAATTGTTGCTGCTACCTGAGGACTACCGCCGTATACAACTCTAAGCATCTATCTTCCTATTTTTTGTTCTGTTTTGCTGCAATCTTAGCTGCAATGCTTGCCTGTTTTCTTGCTTTTGCGGCAGCTTTTTCTGCAGCACGTTCAGCCTTTTTCTTAAATTTTTCTATAATTTCATTTTTAACTGATTCATCACCGCGATCAATATAAAGAATTCCGTCAAGATGATCATTTTCATGCTGAATACATCTTCCCAAAAGTCCTTCTGCATCTTCAATAACAAAACGCTTTCCGAATTCATTCAATGCACTGATCGAAACCTTTGCAGGGCGTCTTATACTTTCACTGAAGCCTGGTAAAGAAAGACAGCCTTCCTCATAATCGCTGAGTTCTGACGAAGTTTTTGTAATTACAGGATTAATAAATACGCGTCTAACATCATCATCCGCAATGATGACAAAAAATCTCTTTGAAATACCAATCTGAGGAGCAGCAAGACCACATCCGTTTGCACTGATCATTGTTTCAAACATTTCGTTGAACAAAGCGCGCATTTCATCATTGATTTCTTCCGGGTTTACTTCTTCACATTTTGTGCGTAATACTTCTTCACCTAACTTACAAATTCTCATAGGCAAAGATTTTACCATAATTCACCCTTGTTTACAATGTACAGAACAAAGGTTAAATAGTATTTGGAAGGACATTTCTCAAATCGAGGGTGCCGGAGCTGATATTAGAATCGTAAGATTTTCCTTTATACACAACGATTATGCCCGGAATGAATTTAACTTCCTGTTTTGTAAAAAGTTTTGCCTCAGTAAGATTTCCATTTTTCCAGCTTATGTCCGCAAAAATCTTTCCTTTAAGACATACATTCTTTAATGAGCCGCTGTTAAGTTCTTCTGATAAACCATTCAAAAGTTTGATTTCAACACGCCCATCTACAATTCTGCTTGAAACGATTGAAGAAGTTATGTCTGTGAAGGCATTTCCTGAAGCTGTATTTTCTTCATGATGAGAAAGCCTGTTTTTTATAAACTGATATTTTACAAAATCCTTTGAAGCCGCATTCTGATTCAGATATTTCATTGCTTTTATCGTTGAATCAAAAAGCTCATAGATTACACTTTCTGCATTTTCTGATTCCGCTGAAATACCTTTTTCTGTGAAGGACGGAGAGAGAATCATTTTTTTATTTTCATCTGCAGAAACAAGATAATCTGCAAAGAAATCACATGTATTTTTCAAAAGATAAAAATTTTTCTTAAGGAACTTTTTATCCAGAGAATATTCATAATACTCCAGAACTGAAGGTGCAAGTTTTGCTGCTCCCAAAGGAATATAAGAAGAACTCAAATCTGTTCCGCATGGACATGGATCTCCCCAGATGTCTGTTGAATTATGAGCAACAAATCCGTGACACTTATACATTTCATCTGCACAGACAGAGCCGTGTTTATAAAGTGTTTTCAAAAACTTAAACAAAGCTTCTGCCGATTTTTCTGCACCAAAGACACCCTGAGGAATCATTCCGCATTTTTTAGAAAGAAGATCAAAACCTTCTGTTTTTACAGCTGAATCTTCATTTTTCCAAAGTCCGTTTCCGATATTTGCCATTGGAAGTGAACTTAAAGCAGAACAGCCAGCATTGAACTTATACCGCTCAAAATTCCAGTCGTATTCTAAAGATAATTTTTTATCTTCTTTGATTTCATCTACAGATTTCTTTTCAGGATTTTCATTATCTGTTTCAAGTTCAGCATGTTCAAGCAAAGAAGCAAAGTCCGCCACCTGATTTCTTCTGGAATTTTCATATGAAGTTCCGCTTGCAAAACAGATTCTCTTCAAGGCAAGATCTGCACATTTTGTTGCAAGCGAAAGCGGATAAGATCTTTTTACACCACACTTTCTTCTGTAGCCGCCAAAACTGTATGCACTTTCTACATCAAGATAAATTGTTGCTTCATCTGCATTTTCTACGATGAGGCTTTCTCCTCTGACACGCACAGTTCCTCCGCTTGAAACAGCAGTTGCCATTACAGCATAAGGAACACCGCTTGTATCAAGCATAACGATTGTATCATCAGAAAGAGAATATTTTTTTTCACAACCATCTTTTAAAATCTGTGCCCTGAAGAAAACACTTTTTGGTGCTGTTGATGAAATATGAATGATGATTGTATTTGATGAAAAAGATGCAAAAACTTCTCTTTTGTAAGTTACAGCTCCGCCGTTTGAATTTCGTGCAAAATCAGAATTGTTTAAAACCGATTCAACAGAAAATTCCGTTGTTGCAATTCCGCTTGTAAAATCAAGTTCACGACTGTAAGAATCAACATCTTTAAAATTATTTCTGAAGCCGTCTGCATTTTCCAAAGCAAAATGTTCAGCATCATAAAAATCAAGATGAAGTTCTCCTGCACTTTTATAAGAACGATGCAGAGAAGGAACTGCAGAAAAAGCTTCGTACACAAGCTCCTGTGCATCTTCTATTCTTTCGTGATCAATAAGCGATCTTATTTCTTTGAGGGAACTATGTGCGCTTTTATTTGTACGCTCAATATAGCCGCCGGTCCATACAGATTCTTCATTAAACTGAATTATTTCATGACCTGTATTACCAAAAACTTTTGCTCCGAGTCTGCCGTTTCCAACAGGAAATGCTTCATCCCAATTTTTTGCCGGACTTTTGTACCATATCTTTTTCATAAATCCCCGTAAAATCTATTTTCTCTTTTTTTCTGTTTCTTCGTGCTGCTTATCAAGAACTTCCATCACGTGATCAATCATTGCCTGTTTTGGATCTTCACAATCCGGACCAAGAGTTTCAAGATATTCCTTGCGATATTTTTTGCATTCAATAACAGGACTTGCTGTAAACACAACCTTATCTCTTACACACAAGTCGCTGAGCATATCCTCTTCATGTCCCGGCTGCATCTGAAGCACAGAACCGTTAATGCTTACAAAAAGTGCAATATCAAAAAGACGAAGATAACTGTCGATTTCTTTAAGACCGCGCTTTGTTTCCGGATGTCCAGGTCTGTAGCGAGTACCTGAAGGGAAAACAAGAATTACCTGTCCGCGCTTTTTACATTCATCCATCGCACGCATTGCAGCCATATTAATTTTTCTTGCTCTTGCTTCTTCTTCTTTTGCTTCTTCTTCTGACTGAGCATTTGCTTCTGCTTTTGTAAGACTTCGTGTAGGATAAATTACAACACGACTGAAACTTTCTGCAAATGCACGAACTGCAGGATTAGCTTCATTAAGTTTCATTCCGGCAATCGCAACAATTTTATCTGCAAATTCTGCAAGCTTACCTTCAGAATTATGTTCAAGCATATAAATGAATTCAGGGAGGTCTGTATTCGAATAATGTTCAAGAAGCAGAAGTCCGTTTTTTCCAGCCTTAACCTGATTAAAGAATTCAACAAAATTATCCAGTTTTTCAAAATAACTTTCCGGATCAAGATTGTCAGAAACAAGTTTGTCGATAAATTCCTTGTTTTTTTTGTTTGCAGGCTGATAAACATTTGATGCATCGATTTTTGCTGCTGCAACCGAATTTGTCAGCATAGCCTTAAAATACTCACCGTAAGCTTCTCTAATGCTCTTGTTTTCCATAAAATAATTATACCTCAAAAAATTAGCATGTCCTATAAGTTTAAATCAGAGAGTATACAGTGTCAATGAGTCATCAAAAATCAGCCTCTTATAATGACTGCCATTTTATGATACATTCAATACATGATGAAGTGCAGAATTCTTACAACAATAATAATGATTACAACATTCGCTTGTCTTGCACAGGAAACTGATGAAAAAATTCAGGCAGAAAATATAGAAAATAAAGCCGCAGAAATTATAGTTGAAAATACTGAAAAGACAGAAACCGCTGATAAAAAAAATGAGAGCGAAGAAAAAATCGGAACTGAAGAAAAAACTGAAAAATCCAACCAGACTGAATCAGAAAATTTAAAATCAGATTCTACAGAAAATACAGCAAATGCAGAGAATATAGAAAATAAAACAGAAGAACTCAAAGAAAAAAAAGAGAGCGAAATCAAAAAAGAAATTAAGGAAGAAAAAAAAGAATCAAAAGCAGAAAAGAAAAAAGAAGATAAAAAAAAGAAAGACAAAAAGAATAAGAAAAAATCAGTGCATGAATCCGGATACGACGAAGAGCTTTATACCTGGGTCGATCAGTTTGCAGATCGGGAAGAAGTTGTTGCGTGGCGTGAGATTTATCTGAAAGAAAAACGATTTGAAAGGCTTACTTCAATAATCAACAATTCCCTTGAATACAGACTTTATGTGCGCAAAATGGTGCGTGAACTTGAACTTCCGCCTGAGCTTGAATATCTGCCGGTTGTTGAAAGCGCATATAATCCTTCTGTAAAAAGCAAATCTGGTGCTGTTGGATTGTGGCAGTTTATGGCAAACAGTGTTAAGCCGAATTTGAAGCTTGGTGAATATATTGATGAGCGCCTTGATCCGTGGAAGTCAACTTATGCCGGACTGAAAAAACTTGAATACAACAAAAATTATTTTGATGACTGGTTTCTTGCACTCGCGGGATATAACTGCGGCAACGGTAAACTTTCAAAAGCAATAAAAAAAGCAAAGTATGAAAAAGATTTCTGGACACTTGCAAAAGAAGGTTACATTCCAAAACAGACTGCAGACTATATTCCACAGCTGATTGCCGTCTGCGACATCTGCATTCATCCGGAAAAATACAACGTAACGATTACAAACCACAACGAAGAATATGAAACGATGGTTGATGTCCGCGATGGAAATTTTGATTATTACGAAACTAAAAAGCCGTATCTGATTAAAGACATTTCACGTGAACTTGGGATGACAGAAAAAGAACTGAAAAAACTCAACCCAGCTTTAACAAAAGGATTTACGCCGCCTGCAGAAAAATATCAGCTTAGACTTCCGCTTGGAAAAGGTGAAAGTGCCGCAGAAGCATTTGCAAAACTTAAGCCGCTTGAATTTCCTTTTAAATACAAGGTTGTCGCAGGAGATTCCCTATGGAGCATTTCGCGCCGCTACGGTGTAACAGTTCAAGCCATCTGTGAAACAAACGGCATTCAGGAAAAAGCAATTTTAAGGCTCAATCAAATTTTATACATTCCCGCTGCAAAATAAAAAACCGCTGCAATTTCTTACAGCGGTCTTTCATCATTTTATATTACTACAGAAAATCTTTAGTCGATTGAAGACATATCTGTTACATCTTTTTCGTAATCAATTCCGGCAATATCAAAACCGTTGATTGCGAGGAAGTCGTGACGAATTGCATCAAGATCTACAAACTTGCTTACAGTTTCTTCTGTAACCTGTGGCATGATCTTGTCAACTTCAGCCTGAACTTCTGCATCCATTTCCCAGTCATCCATACGGATTCTGCCTTCTGCATCAACAGCAACTTTTTTGTCTGCTGTATAAAGACGTTCTGCAAAAAGACGTTCCATCTGTTCGATACAACCTTCGTGTGTTCCCTTAGCTTTCATAATCTTGAAAAGAACACCAATGTACTGGCAGATGATCGGGATAACTGAAGAAGAGCGTGTGATAAGAGCTTTGTTTACACTGACATAAGCTGCACCACCATTTACCTTGAGAGCTGCATCAATTTTCTTTGCACGAGCTTCAAGATCCTTCTTTGCAGCACCGATTGTTCCGTCGCGATAAATTGGATGTGAAAGTGAAGGTCCGATATATGAATATGCAACTGTGCGGCATCCTTCAGCAAGAACACCTGCTTCTGAAAGCTGCTTGATCCAGCGTTCCCAGTCTTCACCACCCATAACTTTTACTGTGTTAGGAATATCATCACCTTCTGCAGGCTGTGCTTCCATGTGACCAATTTTTCCTGTCATCATATCAAGGCTTGGACCACCGTAAACTTTATCAACAGGTTTGATTACTGATTTGTAAAGAACCTTTGTATCAGGATCTGTACGAACCGGACTTGCCAAAGAATAAACAACGAGATCAAATTTTGTTCCCCATTTTTTAACTTCTTCAATAACTGTTGCACGACATTCATCACTGAATGCATCTGCGTTAAAAGTTACAGACTTAAGTCCTTCTTTAGCTGCTGCACGATCAAATGCCTTGTTGTTATACCAGCCTGGAGTTCCACCTTTAACCTGTGTTGCTTCTTTTTCAAAACTAACACCGATTGTATCTGCACCATATTCAAATGCAGCAGAAATTCTTGAAGCAAGACCATATCCTGTAGAGCATCCGAGAACAAGAACTGTCTTTGGAGCATATCCGCCTTCCTTTGCAGTTTTTGTTCCACGTTTTGCCTTCTGTGATTTTACATAAGCAATCTGATTTTCTGTTTCTTTTGCACATCCAGCAGGGTGAGCGTTGATACAGATATTAGAACGAATCATTGGTTTAATTACAGCCATTTTTTGTCCCCTTAATTTTATTTCAAAATAATGTTTTTTTATTTTGACACTAACTACATATTGTGTCAATAAAATGATCTGTCTTTAACTAAAATAACTTTTTTTCCGATAATATGTTTATAGTAGTACATTCAGGAGCGCAAGATGAAAAAATACAAACCTTTTTTAATTCTGATTTTTATCGCACTCTTTTCAACACCTGCATTTTCCGCAGATAAAATTTCTGCACAAAGACAAAAGTTCATTACGTTCGCACTTAAATATCAGGGAGTGAAATATGTTTACGGTGGAACGACTCCAAAAGGATTTGACTGCAGCGGTTATGTTGATTACGTTGCAAACCACGGACTGGGGATTCAGCTTCCACGACAGGCACAGGCAATCTACAACAAAGTAAAAAAGATTTCTCCAAAAGAACGTGAGCCCGGTGACCTGATGTTTTTTAAGAACGACATGAAATCAGACAGAATAACTCATGTTGGAATTTACTGCGGCGTATACCACGGAAGCAATAAAAAATTTGAAGGAAAAAGAGTGTTTATTTCTGCGGTCAGCGACGGACCAAGAACAGGAGTGATTCTAGCAGGAATCGATGAACGCTTCTGGAAGAACCACTTTTTTGCTTACGGAAGATTCCTGCCTTCTACAAAAGACTGGAACAAAAAACATTCAAAATAAATTTTCAATGTTTAACTTTTAAAATCCCAGGTTAATGCAGATTTCAGGACGGATTATAAAGCCTTTATTGAAGCCTGTATATCTTTCTTCCTGTTTGAAAAAATATTCGTTGAAGATTCTGTAATATGCAACTCCAATGGCAAATCCTTTTAAATCATCAGATAAATTTGTTCTGTAAAGAATTTCTCCGCCAAGTGCAAAAGAATCAGATCCGCCGTTGTAGTAATAATTTGTAGCAAGGAAGTTTTGCAGCTGAATTGAAATTTCAAACTTTGATTCATTGCCAACAGGAATTATAAATACAGGTCCAACTCCAACAGACCATCCAAAACCGAAATCCGTGTCTGTTTCTTCATCATCATTAACTGAATTAGCAAGCAGGCTCAGAACCGGAATATGAAGACTTGACTGTGCACGAATTCCAAATGTGTCTGTAAAGAGGAAATTTCCACCAATACCGACATTCAATGAAAGTCTGTACTTTGCACTATCATCGTCACCAACTTCATTCGGAAAACGATAATACTCCAGCGACGCAATTGCATCTGCATTCTGTGCGAAAGATTTCTGACATGCTGTTACAGTCAGAACCAAAGCAAATAAAGCGATAAAAAATTTTTTCATTTTACTTCTCTCCTATAAAAAGTAATAAAAAAAAATCTGGATTAATAAAAATCACTAATCCAGATATATAAAAACATAATTTTTTTATTTCTTCAATAACAATTGTTATTTGTACTTATTGCTTTCTTAAACTTACTTTTTCAATAATGCAGCGAACGGATTGTAGTACATTCCATCATCGCTGCCAAAATTCTGTCTTTCTCTTGGCTTACGATCTGCAGGCTTTGATGCAGAAGCTGAAGCGCCTTTCTTTACTACAACAACCCTCTTCTTTCCTGTTGTGCCTGTTGAAGAAGCTGAAGTTTTTGCTGAAGTTTCACCGGAAGTTCTTCCTGCTGCATCAGATTTAAGTGAAAGAGAAATTCTCATTCTGTCTTTATCAAGATCGATGATTGTAAATTCTTTTACGTCACCAACTTTAATTACTTCCATTGGATCGCTTACAAAAGAATCACTCAATTCAGAAATGTGAATCAAAGCTGTTTCATGAAGACCGATATCAACAAATGCACCGAAATCAACAACGTTCTTAATCTTTCCAGTAACCTTCATGTTTACTTTAAGATCATCAAAACTCAAAACGCCCTTCTGCATAATTGGTGCAGGATAATCATCACGAGGGTCGCGGTTTGGTTTTGCAAGTTCTTCAGCAATATCTGAAATTGTTGTTTCACCAACGTTGTATTTTTCGCAAAGTGACTTTTTAAAATCTGCAGTAAGCTTTTCACCCTTCTGAACGAACGGAAGAATTTCTTTTGCAACTGCATAATTTTCAGGATGAACCCATGTGTTATCAAGAGGTTCATCACTTTCTGCAATTTTCAAGAATCCTGCACACTGCTCAAATGCTTTTGGTCCAAGCCCAGGAACTTTTTTCAAATCTTCACGGCTTGTAATTTTTCCATTTGCATCACGATATGCAATAATCTTTTTTGCTGTAGTTTTTGTAATTCCAGAAACATACTTAAGAAGACTTGCACTTGCTGTATTCAAATTTACGCCAACCTGATTTACAACAGAACCAACAACTTCATCAAGAGTATCACTGAGTTTTTTCTGGTTAACATCATGCTGATAAAGACCAACACCGATTGACTTCGGATCGATTTTTACAAATTCTGCGAGAGGATCCTGAAGTCTGTGTCCCATGGAAATTGCACCACGAACTGTAAGATCAAGGTCCGGATATTCTTCACGAGCAACATCACTTGCTGAGTAAACAGAAGCACCGCTTTCATCAACAACAGTAAACATGACGCCTGCATCAGCATAATTTTCGCCGACAACTTTACTTACGATTGCCTGAACTTCCTGACTTCCTGTTCCATTACCAACTGCAACAACCTGAATGTCATACTTATCGATTGCATCACAGATTGCCTTATAACTTCCTTCAGGATCTGCAACCTGCTTGATTAAGAAGTAACCAAGATATTTTCCTGTTTCATCAAGAGCGGCACATTTTGTACCAGTACGGATACCAGGGTCAATTCCAAGTACGCGGCTTCCCTTGATCGGCTGAGTCATCAAAAGGTTTTTAAGATTTTCACTGAAAAGTCCGATTGCGTGATCATCTGCTTCATCAGTTTCTGTGCTGCGGATTTCACGAAGAACTGCCGGGCTCAAAGAACGAACAACACCGTCTTCAATTGCTTCTGCATGTGCCTTATTCAAAATCTTAAATTTTTTCTGAATTGCCTTTACTGCATCATCAACTTCAACTTCAAGATTAACTTCAAGAGCACCTTCTTTTTCTGCGCGGTTGATTGCAAGAATGCGGTGAGGCTTAACCTGATTGAGAGGCTCGCTGTAATCCCAGTACATTTTGTATGTAGAAGTTTTTTCTGCAGTTTCCGCATCCTGTCCTTCCGGTACAATTCCCTTTGTAACGATTGTTCCTTCTGCCATGTACAGATCGTGGATTGTTTCGCGGTTAGCAGGATCCTGACTGATTCTTTCTGCAATAATATCCTTTGCGCCGTTTATTGCATCTGTAGCAGTTTCAACATTGAGAGCTGAATCCTCATTATCTGTCTTGATGTATTTTTCTGCTTCTTTAAGAAGTTCATCATCTGAAAGTGACGGAAGAATATCTGCAAGAGGTTCAAGTCCTTTTTCTGCAGCAACCATTCCGCGAGTCTTCTTCTTTTTCTTGAACGGTGCCCAAAGATCTTCAAGCTCACTCAAAGTCTTTGCATTCATTACGGCATTGTAAAGTGAATCTGTGAGTTTATTCTGACCGAAAATTCCTTTTACAATTTCAAGGCGTCGCTCTTCCAGATTTTTATATGATGTAAAAAGATGATCACAGTCTCTAACCTGAACTTCATCAAGTGAGCCGTGCTTTTCTTTACGATAGCGGGAAATAAAAGGAATAGTACATCCTTCCTGAACCAGGCTGATAACAGCACTTACCTGAGGAACACGAATATTAAGTTCCTCTGCAATTTTTTTCATTATTTCGACTTCATTTACAACCAATGCGTCGATCTGTTCTTGTGTGAATTCCATAGGGCGATATTTTACGAAAATTTCAAAATTCCGTAAATACTACACACCTTGCCACCTATTTTTTTCTGCGGTCCAGTTCCGGATGATTTAAATAATATTCATTTTTATTTTCGTACATGAATTTTTCAGCCTTTCTTGTAAGCAGGTCGATGTCAGATTCACTTTCAGCCCAGATTCCGCCAACGCTGAGAATTTCCTTCTTTTTCAATTTGTCTTTCAGATTATTATAGGCTTCATCAAATTCTTCACTTGTAACATTTGTCATAAGGATTACAAATTCATCGCCGCCGGTTCTATAAATTTTATCCTCTTTGCGCATGAAACAATCTTTCAAAGTTTTTACAGATTTCATAATCAGTTTGTCGCCGGCATCATGTCCATAAAAATCATTCGTTGATTTAAGGCCGTTAATATCAGCATAAATTACAGCAATATTTTCCGCACCAAGCTCCTCATACATTTCAATATCACGCATAAAGGCAGCACGATTAAACACGCCGGTCATTTTATCCGTATAACTTAAAAGGAAATATTTATTCAATTCATTTTCATGCTGAATTCTTTTATTCATTTCATCTGAGATATCTTCACACATCCAGAGAACTTTTGCCGCAACTCCATTTTCATCACGTTCAACAACGATAAAAGATGAATGTGTCCATCCGTGAATTCCCTTATAATCAAAAGAGACTTTATCCTTTTCCTTAAAGAATTCCTTCATGTTTTCAATAACAAGGAATTCCTCAAGCAGCGAACGTGTTTCAGGACATACATGCTGCATCCAGACTTTTATCGACTCTTCAAGATTTGCTCCATTCTTAATCATTCTTTCAAGAGTTTCATACGGGCGAACACGAATGTAAGAATTATTATTCAAATCCATTACATAAATACAATATGAAATCTTAGACATTGAAGCGACAAGAGCATTCAAGAATTCTCTTTCTTTATTTTCTGAAATATCAACAAATGTTCCGATTACAAGACGAGGCTTACCGTTCAAATATCTAAGAGCCTTTGCAGAACTCTGATACCAGCTGTATCTTCCGTCTTTTTTCATTATGCGGACAATAACATTAAACTCTTCTCTTCCATCCGTCAGACTATGAATCTTATTGTAAATCATATCCCTGTCATCAGGATAAATTCTTTCCAGAATTGCATCAAAAGTATTTGGAAATTCTTTTTCATTTTTATATCCAAGAAGATAGCGGAACTTATCACTGAGGTAAATATTTGTTCTGTTTCCATCAATATCATATTCAATGTACCAGAAACCGGATCCGCTTAACTCATTAATTATATCAAGACTTTCTTTTGCTTTAGTCTCATAAAATTCAAGTTCTTTCTGCTGTTTGATTTCAATTTTCTTCTGCTCATCAATGCATCTTACAGTTACAAAAGCCTTATGCTCATTTTCATTTCTGCTGATATCGACAAAATGCATTTCAAAATATCCGTCATAAACAGGATTTTTTTTTATTCTATACTGAATGCAAAAGCTGTGCTGTTTTTTTAATCTTGAGAGAATATTTTCACGGTTCAATTCAAGACACATTCTCTCATAATCATCTTTGTGAACAAACTTACTGCAATATACATCTGCAGTTTTGGAATATAAACATTCTGTGCTATCAATAAATTTTTTAAATTCTTTTCTGACATCATCCGTAACTTTTTCTATGATAAAACTGTCATCATCAAAATTGATATAATAGGCTGAATGAATTCCATCTGTAAGTGCCTGATTAATTTCAATCTGATGCTGATAATTATCCTGAATTTCCGGACTAGTGCTCTCAAACATAATTTTTCCCTCTTCTCGATTTTTTCATTTTATCACATTGTTTAAAACTTCCAATCCCATTGTAATACTCATATTCAAAAAAATCTATTTTAATGATACATTCTGAATATGAAATTTCAAAAAAAATTTTTAATAATAATCAGCCTGATTTTTGTATTTTCTTCACAAATTTTCTCACAGCAAAAAAATAAAAAACCAAAAGTTGCTCTTGTTTTAAGCGGTGGCGGTGCTAAAGGACTTGCTGAAATTCCTCTTCTTGAAGAACTTGAACGCATGGGAATTAAGCCTGATATCGTTCTTGGAACAAGCATGGGCTCACTGATCGGTGCATTGTATTCTGCGGGCTACACTCCAAAAGAAATTAAAGACATAATGCTTTCCTTAAACTTCATCGACCTTCTTTCAGAGCCTTCTGCAACACAGATGAAACCTTCTGCGGAAGCATTTAATTTCAGAAATGACGCAAGACTTTCTTTAAGCTTTGCAGGCGGAAGTATCGGCAGTGCACCTGGAGTTGTCGGTGAACAGAAAATCATCAGCGAACTCAATTACTATTTAAGCAACGTGCTGACAGTAAAGGATTTTGATCATCTTCCAATTCCATTCCGTGCAGTAGGAACAAATGTTTCAACGGGAGAGCCTGTTGTTTTCAAAGACGGTTCTCTTGTTCAGGCGGTAAGAGGCAGCATTTCAATTCCCCTTCTTTTTACACCTGCCGTGGAACAGGGAGATATTTTTGTAATGGACGGAGGGCTTCGCGACAACATGCCGGTTCGTCTTGCAAAAAAACTTGGCGCAGATTATGTAATTGCGATTGATGTTGCAAGCGTCACAAACACTGATCCAAAAACTCTTTCAAATCTTTACGCAGTTTCAATTCAATTTTTCAATCTTCTTTTTACTTCAAATGCTGTTGAGCAGTATGAATATGCAGACCTTCTTCTTAAACCTGAGCTTGATGAGTTTACAATTTTTGACTTCATTCATCCTAAAGAAATTTATGAAGCAGGAAAAATCTGCGTTGAAAAAAATAAAGCTTCACTTGAAAAACTTGCAGAAACACTCAAAAAAAACGGTTTTGAATTTCAGCAGCTGGATGAAGAGAGAAAAGGCGAATACAAAAACTTTCCTGATCTTTACATTGAAGACATTCAGTTCAAAACAATTTCATTTTCAAACGAAGAATCTTTAATCTTCAATAAAAAGACTTTTGAAAAATTCAAAGGCCGGAAATTAGATTCAAAAACAAAACGTGAGCTAGAAAAAAAGCTTTACGACTTTAAAACAAATTCACATTTATCATCTTTTACATACACACCTAAAAAAGGAAGCCGAGAAGATTCATGCATTCTTGAACTCACTGCAACAAATTATGTAATCGATACAAACAAAATTTTCTTTACTCCGAATTTCTTTTTAAATTTTTCTAATGCTGCTAAATTTAAAAATCCATATTTTATTCCTGAATCTTCATTTGGAATTTATTTTGCAGGTAACGTAGAAACTGAATTAAGATATTCATACGGTGACACACATTATTTTGATGCTGATTTCTTTTTCAAAATATTTACAGTAAAAAACATGAAAGTAGGAATCGAATTTACAGAAAGTGCACGATACGGTTCACTGCAATATGATACAAATACTTTCCTTGAAAACAGACTGCCAAACGATGATTTTGCAAATTACGGAAGACTCGGACTTGAACTGAAATATTCAGATTTCTATTCTCTTAAAGGCGGAATTCAGTACAGTCTGAATTATCTTACAAACAGAAAAGGATTTTATAACTTTATCTATAATTACAACGAACTTTCTTTTTCTACACTGAGAAATGATTTTTCAAAACTAAACGGAACACAGGCAGAAATTGATACAAGATTTGGCCGCGTATTTGAAAAAAAAGAAATGCCTAAAGATACAATTATTTTTATTCACGGCTCTTTTGAAAAACGATTTGAACTGCTGCATAAATGGAACAGCATCGGCTTTAAGCTTGAAGGCTTAAAATCAACATTCCCATCTTTACTCAACGAAAGCTATGCGGATTTTGGCGGAATCAACGGAATGAGCGGCAGCCCGATCTATTCTCTTAGAAAAGAATTTACGCTTGCATCAATTTCATTCAGACAAAAAATCTTCGACACATTAAGCATGCCGTTGTATCTTGTTGCAAAAGGTGATTTGGGATATTCCGAAGAAATTATTGCAGGTGGTTCTCTTTACGCATCATTTAAAACACCGTTCGGAAGCTTTATTCTTGGCGGTGGCTACAACACAAGTAAAAACTGGTGCATAACAATCGGCTTTAATTAAAAAAATGGCTGCCCGAACTGGACAGCCTTATTGATTCTTTTAAGATTTAGAATTCAAACTCATAAATTACAACATCATCTTTTGACTTGTAGATGTACTTCAAAGTAATCTTCTTGTAGTCAAAATCTTTCTGAACAGCCTTTTTAACTTCTTTAAGCTGTGCCTTGTTTGATTCCATTGATGTTTTAAGAGCATCCTTAGCAGCATCTACATCAATATCAATAGAATAGATATATTCATATACAAGATATTTTCCTTCTGCGTATACTTTTACATCTTTAAAATATGCAGAACCAGCTTCTTTTATCTGTTCAACTGCACTTTCATACTGCTGAGAAACTTCTGTTTTCTCTGCCCATACTTCTTCAAAATTTTTTGGTTTTGCAAATGCTGCAGTCATAATGAAAGACATTGCAAACAAAATTGAAATGAATTTAAATTTTTTGTTCATTCCTTTCTCCTTTTAATTTTATTTTACACTACTTTAACATTTCCAGAAGTTCTGGTCTATACTCAAAATGCATATTGTCCCAGATAGGCCAGTAGCCGCCCCAGATAAAACCTTCTTCTTCAAAAATATCTATAACCTTCTTTGGCGGAATCCATCGTGATTTTAAAGGCGTCATCATCCAGCCCTTTGGATTTTTGTCACGCGCCCAGCTCCAGAAAATTTCTCCGGTAATTCTTTTTGGAAGAATATCGATTGCAATCCCAAGACAGTGCATGCTTTTTCTTTTTGTTCCATCAATCAGGCGCCAGTTATAACCGCCACAGCTTTTTAAGCCGTTAATAAATTTCTTTATTTCTGCATCATGTTTTGCTTCTTCAGTAACACGTGCTTCAACCTTTTTCAGCGGAACTTTTATATCCTTGTGAACATTCAGATTTTTTCCAAAAATATTTATACCGATAATCTGCTTTTCAGTTGATCCGCGGGAATGACAATTATAAACAGCTTCAAGAAAAAAATGAGATTCACCACCGTTATTTTTTCTGTTTTCTCTTTTTGTGTATTCCCTCAAACGTTCAAGTTCATCATCAGTAAATTCAGAAGGCTCTCTAAGGACATTTGAAAATCTGTAAATAAAGGGCTTGTACTGATCCTGATTTTTAAGCTCCTCTTCCGGAAGCATTTTTCCATCACACCAGTAAAATTTATGGCTGGTTTTATATTTTAAATTTTCCACAGAAACAAGATAATCGTTTTTTTCTTTTACAAACTCGTATTCTATCTGAACCTGCGGATAAGATTTTTTGAGGATTTCAATTCCTTCAACAGAAACATCGCTGCTGTCTTCTTTAAAAATTTTTTCTTTAGTTGATACAGGATTCTGTTTTGATGATTCACAGGAATTAATTGAAAAAAATGCAGCAAAAATCAGAATGAGTGCAGAGTTTCTTACTAAGCTGTATTTTTCTTTGAGCGGCATGTGCCAATTCTAATAAAAAAATGCAAAAAAATCAAAGAGAAAGTGTTACCTCTCCGGTATGAAGAGTTTTTCTTGAGCCGTCTGAAAGTTCAACAACAAGCCCCGCATCATCTGTAATATCAAGTGCAGTTGCTTCGTAGGAAGATTCATTATTCCCGATTAAAGGTGTTACCAGAAGTTTTCTTCCGATTAAGTTCGACCGTTCTTTGTATTCTTTAATAACATTTTCTTTTGATTCAAAAATCTCAAGAAGCTCCGCAAAAATTTGTGCAAGAAATTTTTCACGAATTTCTTTTACTGAACATGATGTAAACTTTTCTGAAATGCATCCCGTAACAGAACCAACTTTTTCTTTTAAATCTTCTGGAAGAGCAGGATCATCAAAAATATTTACACCGATTCCAACTATTGCGGAACGAACTTTTGAAAGAGACGCATCCATAACACCTTCAGTTAAAATTCCGCAGACTTTTTTTGAACCGATATAAATGTCATTGACCCATTTAACTTTGCAGTCTTTTTTACCAAAAAATTTTTCTATTGCACGACAGACAGCAACGCATGAAGCAACTGTGTAATCTGCAGGATTTTTCACACCGTCTGAAGGTTCAAGACAAAAACTGAAATACAATCCGTTTCCGCATGGAGAATAAAATTTTCTCTGTAATCTGCCACGGCCTTTAGTCTGACTGTCAGAAGCTGCAATCATCCATGAACAATTACTTTGTGAGTTTGAAGCTGCATCGTGAAGATATGAATTCGTACTTTCAATTTCATCAAAGAAAAAAACTGATTCTTCATGGATAAATTTTTCTAAAGATGAAACTCGCTTCAATTCGCTGAAAAATAATTCCCTGTTCATAATAAAATTTTATTTTTTACCAAGAATATCGAACGAATCAACTCCACTGCAAAATGCAATTCCACTGCCCGGTTGCTGAAGACACGGAAGTTCTTTAATTGCCTTAAGAACATCGTCTTTTTTTTCAGAAGGAACAACCATCATCAGCATTTCTTTTTCCGGAACAATATGCATGCCGAAAAATTTTTCATCATCTTCACGAGCTGTTCCGCGCGCATTCAAAACAGTTCCACCACCCGCTCCTGCTTTTCTTGCAGCAGCCATTGCATCATCCGCATAGCCTTTGTTAAGAATTACAGAAATAAGCTGATATGAATAATCCATAGAATCTCCTCCTTCATCTTTTTCTTCACTGAAAATATTTCCAGCCTTTATCATAACTTGTGAATCAAGAATGAAAATTTTTCCAAAATTCTTACGCTCATTTGCACATGTTTTTTTTATTTCAACAGAAATTTGATTAGTCTTTTCTTTATCACACAAAAACAAAAGAATATCTTTCAAAGACTCTCCAAGACCAAGCGCAGAAAGAAATTTGCTTCCTGTAAGTCCACGCCCCATTAGAACAGTTCCACCTGCACTCCCGGCATTTACAGCAGAAGAAGAAATTCTGTCCGCTTTGTTATGAGGAACAATTACCGCAATAAGTTTAAACATGCTCATCTTTCTTCACCGCCTTTTTAGTTTTGATTTTAAACATTATTCCAAGAATCTGAATTGCAATAAGCGGCGTCATGGCAACAAGAGCAATAACACCAAACGCACCTTCAGAAATATTTCCACTGGAAAATGCAGATCCAAGTGTAAATGACAAAATGAAAGTGCTGGTCATTGGTCCTGAAGCAACACCGCCTGAGTCAAAAGCAATTCCAGTAAACAAAGAAGGACTAAAAAATGTAAGCAGAATTGCAAGTGCATATCCGGGGATCAGAATGTACCAGATACTGAAACCGTAAATAATTTTTAATATACTCAAGCTGATTGAAAACGCAACACCGAACGACAATGCGAACATAAGAATTTTTCTCTTGATGATTCCGCCGGTTACACTTTCGACCTGTTCTGTTAAAACCCATACAGCAGGTTCAGCGCAAACTGTAATTGCACCAAAAATAAAAGCAACTGAAACAATCAGAAAAGTCCACGCGCCACCTTTTGAAACAGCAGCAAGTCCTAGCTTTTCTCCAAGAACTCTTCCCGATGGCATGAAGCCGCCGTCTGCTCCAACAAGAAAAAAAATCAATCCGAGGAAGCAGTAAAAAATTCCTTTTATCATTTTTCTGATTTGAACAGGAGGCATCTTCAACAGAAAAATCTGAAAGAGTGCAAACATCACACACAAAGGCATAAGAGAAAATAAAACTTCTTTTGTAACTTCCGGAATCAGTTCAACAAAAACTGAAAGACCACTGCCAGCAAGTACTTTTGATGATTGAACGGTTTCTGCTGCAGAAGCTCCAGCTCCACCGGAAAAACTATGAATCAGCCCGTATACACAAACTGCCGCAATCGGACCGATACTTGCAATCCCTGTAAGACCGAAATTGCTGTCATTTAAATTTTTACCGTCAGAAGAAGAACCTGCAGATCGAACACTTGCAACACCCATACCAAGAGCTATAATAAACGGAACCGTCATTGGGCCTGTAGTTGCCCCCCCGGCATCAAATGCAGCTCCCTGGAATTGTGCAGGACACAAAAATGCAATCAGAAAAAGCAGGAAATAGGAAATTACAAGAACTGTGCGAAGATTCCACGAAAGAACCGTTCGACATAAACCGATTACAACAAAAAATCCGACACCAAGCGCAATCATTAAAACGAGCGCCCATTTGTTTACACCTGACGCAACACCCTGAATCTGATCTGCAAGAACCTGAACATCCGGCTCTGCAACAGTAACTATAAATCCAATTAAAAATGAAATCAAAAGAAGAAGTTTTAAATTTCTTTTAGAAATAAGTGCTGCCCCGGAACGCTCACCAATCGGCATGATTCCAAGATCCACACCGACAAGAAAAAAAGTCAGACCCACAATAAGAAGAAAGCCTCCAATTGCAAACCTGAGATTTAATTCACTTCCCAACGGAGCAGCTGTCAAAGATAAAATATAGACAATGCACATTATCGGCAAAACAGAAAGTGCTGTCTCTTTAAATTTTGTAAACAAATTTTATCCCCGCGTTTTTACTTTACATCAACTTTTTTAATGTGTGCTCCAAGAGACTGAAGTTTTTCTACAAGATGTTCATATCCGCGTTCAATCTGATAAACGTTGCTAATTCTGCTTGTTCCGCGTGCTGCCATTGCCGCAATCACCATTGCCATTCCTGCACGAACATCAGGTGAAACAAGATGATCTCCATGAAGTGAACTTGGACCTGTAACAACAGCACGATGAGGATCACACAAAGTAATGCGTGCTCCCATACCGATGAGCTTATCAACAAAGAACATTCTGCTTTCAAACATCTTTTCAAAAATCAAAACAGTTCCTTCAACCTGAGTTGCAATAACTGTCATGATTGAAGTAAGATCCGGCGGAAATCCTGGCCACGGGCTGTCATCAATTTTTGGAATCATTCCGCCTAAATCAGTATTTACTTTCATAGCCTGATTTTCTGAAACTGTAAGAACATCACCTTTAATTTCCCACTGAATGCCAAGCTTTCCGTATGCAATTTTAAGAGGACGCATGTCTTTTTCTTTTACGCCTGTGATTGTAATTGAACCATGAGTTGAAACAGCAAGACCGATGAAAGATCCTATTTCCATAAAGTCAGGACCGATTTCAAATTCACATCCATGAAGCTTCTGCACTCCATCAATCTGCAAAATGTTTGAACCGATTCCGCCGATTTTTGCACCCATAGAATTAAGCATGTTGCACAAATCCTGAATATGAGGCTCACTGGCAGCATTTGTAATTTCCGTATGTCCTTCCGCAAGCACGGCCGCCATAACTGCATTTTCAGTAGCCGTTACCGATGCTTCATCAAGGAAGATTTCCTGTCCCACAAGTTTATTTGCAGTAAACTCAAAACGTCTGTCAGTACTTACGCGTGCACCAAGTTCCTGAAGTGCAAGAAAATGCGTATCAAGTCTGCGGCGTCCGATAACGTCTCCTCCAGGAGGATTCATTATTGCTTTTCCTGTACGTGCAACAAGAGGTCCTGCAAAAAGAATTGAGGCTCTTATTTTTTTAGAAAACTCTGCAGGAATTTCTGCACTTTCAACATTTTCAGCAATAATTTCCCAGGTGTTTGATTTTATCTTTTTTACAGAGGCACCGAAAGATTTTAAAATCTCAAACATCACACCTGTATCTTCAATTTCAGGAATATTTTTTAAAACTACTTTTTCTTTTGTAAGTAAAGTTGCAGCAATACATGGAAGTGCCGCATTTTTGTTTCCACTAGCTTTAATAGTTCCCTTGATCGGGAATCCGCCTTCAATTTCATATTCGTACATGGCTCAATTATAAAAGAAAGATTGATAATTCTCAATGACAAAAAAATCTTATATAATAGAAGAATCATGTACAGTGTTGATTCCCCTCATGCCGAAGATTTTATAAACGACGAAGAAATTTTAGATACATTAAAATATGCAGCAGAAAATAAAAGCAACAGACCGATTATCGAATCAATCCTTGAAAAAGCAAAACTCTGCAAAGGCTTAACTCACCGGGAAGCAGCAGTTCTTCTTGAATGTGACATTCCGGATTTAAATGAAAAAATCAAAAATCTTGCAAAAGAAATCAAGCTGAAATTTTACGGCAATAGAATCGTTTTGTTTGCACCGCTCTATCTTTCAAATTACTGCATCAACAGCTGTACCTACTGCCCTTACCACATTAAGAACAAACATATTCCGCGCAAAAAGCTCACTCAGGAAGAAATTAAAAAAGAAGTGATTGCACTGCAGGACATGGGACACAAACGGCTTGCGCTTGAAACTGGTGAAGATCCGCTCAACAATCCTATTGAATACATTCTTGAAAGCATAAAAACAATTTACAGCATCAAACATAAAAATGGAGCAATCCGACGCGTAAATGTAAATATTGCCGCAACGACTGTAGAAAATTATACAAAACTCAAAGACGCTGGAATCGGGACTTACATTTTATTTCAGGAAACTTACAATAAAAAAGCATATGAAAAACTTCATCCGGCCGGACCAAAAAGTGATTACGCATACCACACGGAAGCAATGGACAGAGCGATGGAAGGCGGGATTGATGACGTTGGCTGCGGAGTTTTATTCGGGCTGAATTTATACCGCTATGATTTTGTCGGACTTTTGATGCATGCTGAACACCTTGAATCTTACAAAGGCGTTGGACCTCACACAATAAGCATTCCGCGTATACGTGCAGCTGATGATATTGATCCTTCAAATTTTCCTGATGCAATTGATGATGAAACTTTTGCAAAAATCGTTGCATGCATAAGGATTGCAGTTCCGTACACAGGGATGATTATTTCTACAAGAGAAAGCCAGGCTACAAGAGAAAAAGTTCTGGAGCTTGGTGTTTCACAGATTTCAGGCGGCTCAAGAACCAGCGTTGGCGGTTACTGCGAAACAGAGAGACCGAATGACACAACACAATTTGATGTAAGTGATCAGCGTACACTGGATGAAGTAATTTTATGGCTGATGAAAATGAATTTTGTTCCAAGCTTCTGCACCGCCTGTTACAGAGCAGGCCGCACCGGTGACAGATTCATGTCGCTTGTAAAATCCGGGCAGATTGCAAACTGCTGCCACCCGAATGCCTTGATGACGCTGAAAGAATATCTTGAAGATTACGCTTCTGAAAAAACAAAAAAACTTGGTGACGCATTAATTGAACGCGAACTCCTGAACATTCCAAATGAAAAAATCAGAGAACGCGCCAGAGAATACCTTGAAAAGGAAATTAACGGCGAAAGAGATTTCAGATTTTAAATCTTTGCAAGCTCAATTAAAATTTCACAGGCTTTGCTCATTTCATTTAAGCTTGCCCATTCATCACGGCTATGAAAATTATGCCCGCCTGTAAAAATATTCGGAGTCGGAATTCCCATTTCCGTCAAACGGCTTCCGTCAGTTCCACCGCGGATCGGAGTAAACTTTGGTTCAACGCCGCATGCTTTATATGCTGCAACAAGATTTTTAACAACTTCAGGAGAAGCACACATTTTTTCTTTCATATTCAGATACTGCTGTGTGTGTGAAACTTTTACCATTCCATCATAAGAAGCGGCTGTACTGCGCGCAACAATTTCTACAATCTCACGACGATTTTCCATTTCCTTAAGATCAAAATCACGAAGGAAAAGAACAACTTTAGATTTTTCAATTGAACCTTCTACACTCATCGGCGCATAAAATCCCTGGTAGCCATCTGTTGTTTCAGGCCGTTCTGTCCGTGGAAGATTTTCAAGAAATGATGCAGCCATACTCACAGCATTTACCATCACGCCACGGGCTGTTCCCGTATGACATGCAATTCCTGTAAATTCAATTTCAGATTTCCACGCATTGAAACATTCAACTTCAAGTTCACCAAGAGAACCACCATCAACAGTATATGCACATTTTGATTTCAAAAGCTCAAGCGGAACCTTATCCATTCCGTGTCCTGTTTCTTCATCCGGAGAAAAAATCACTTCAATTCCACAATGCTTAATTTCAGGATGCTCAACAAAGTATTCAAGTGCAGTCATGATTGAAGCAACACCAGCTTTGTCATCAGCACCAAGAAGAGTTTCACCGTCAGTCCTGATGATTGTGTCGCCGTTTTCCTGTGACAGCTGCGGATTAACATTAAGTCCGCTCACCTCATCAACAGTATCAATGTGCGCAAGAAGACAAAAAGTTTTTTCTCTTTCATTGTTTGCAGGAAGAAATCCATAAGTGTAACAGTGTTCTGTAGTCTGCACATTTTCAAGACCAAGCTTCTTCAATTCACCGCAGAGAATTTTTGCCATTTCAAACTGCTGCGGTGTACTTGGAATAATTCCCTCATCAGCTTTTGCACTATCGCTCTGACTGTAAGTTTTTACGTATTTCAAAAATCTCTTTAATAATTTTTCTTTAATCTGTTCCATACAAATTTCCTCGCAGTAATTTTAAATTACACGGCATATTGCACATTTAAGATATTCTGATTTTGGATATCCAAGAAGCACAGGATGATCCGGACCCGCACCACGCTTTTCTAAAATCTGAACTTTCTTTTTGCTGTCTTCTGCAGCCTTCATAATCATCGGGTAAAAAACATTTGAATCAAAGAAATGAGAGCATGAACATGTAACAAGAATTCCGTTTTCCTTCAAAAGACGCATTGCCCTCAAATTAATTTCTTTATATCCGCCGTATGCTTTTTCAATCATCTTTGCAGATTTTGTAAATGCCGGAGGATCAAGAATTATAACATCAAATTTTTCGCCGTTCTTTTCGTATTCCTTAAGAAGATCAAAAACATCTGCACACACCGCTTTCATTTTTGCACCGGCATGATTTCGCTCGATGTTTCGATTTACCATGTCCACAGCTTCCTGAGAAATATCAACAGAAATAACTTCCTTTGCACCGTTCTTAAATGCGTTAAGACCAAAGGCCCCTGTGTGAGTAAAAGTATCAAGCACTCTTTTTTTCTCGCACAATTTTCCAACGACTGCACGATTGTCTTTCTGATCAAGGAAGTAACCTGTTTTCTGACCGCGAACTAGATCAACCTCAAGCTCGATTTCATTTTCGCGGATTGTAATTACCTCTTCCCGCTTTTCACCAAGCCAGCAGGAACGCTGCTCAAGTCCTTCTTTTTCACGAACGCTTGCATCACTTCTCTCATAAATTCCAAAAGGCTTAATTATTTTTCTAAGTGCTTCAAGAATTTCTTTTCTAAAAACTTCACAGCTCAAAGACAAAAACTGAATCACAAGATAAACATTTTTCTTTGTGTCTACATAGCGTTCACAAATCAGTCCCGGAATAAAATCAGCTTCCGCAAAAATCAGTCTGTATGAATCATGAATATTGTAATGAAGCTTTCTTAAATCATATGCGTCCTGAATTTTTTTGTTGTAAAAAGATTGAGGATCTTCAAGAATTTTATCAGCATGTTCACTGCCGATCAGTCGCACTGTAATTTTTGATTTTCTGTTGATCACGCCGGTTCCAAGAAAAGCACCACCCTTTGCAAAAACCTCAACAACAGTTCCGTCAGCAACTTTACAATCCTTAAGGGAAGATTGCACGACATTCTTTTTTTCATCTTCAAATTTTACTGATGAAATTTCATTATCAAAAACCCATGGAAACCCCTGCATGATTTCCTGCTCTTCTTTTGCATTTAAAAAAATTCTTGGTGTCATTTTTTTCCTCTTATATTTTTTGTTACATGCTCAAGGGCACCGACAATTTCCATGTCATAAACGCCCGCTTTTTTCAGATTTTTTATTGCCTTTTCACGGCTTAAAGTTTTATGATAACTTCGCTTACTTGTCATTGAAACATAACTTTCTGCAGCACGAATCATTCTTGCAACAGATGGAATATCTTTTTCTTTCAAACCTTCAGGATAACCTGAGCCGTCAAAATTTTCATGATGATAATTAATTGCAAAAACAAAAAGCGTTTTATATGCTTCAGGAATAAAATCACTCTCCGGTAAAAAACTGTTGATGTGTGTTTTCAAAAGCTGCTTTTCTTTCTGATCAAGAATTTCTGCCTGAAAAAGTTCCGCATCTATATCAAGAAAACCAATGTCATAAATCATCGAGGCACACGTGTTTAAAATTCCCTCAAGCTTTGGAACACGCAGAAAGGTGCACATTTTGGAAACAAGTCGGCTCACTTTTCTTGAATGATTAATTCTGTCCGTATGAAAATCAATATCTGACCCAAGTTTTGCACAGGCTGAAATCAAATCCCGAAGAGATTTTTTTTCTTCCTCAGAAATTTCAAGATCATTAATATCCTTCAAAATATTCAATGACGAAAGATAAATTTTAAACGCTTTTTTCGCAATGTGATTTGAAATAATTTTCAGCATCACACGGGCAATCAAAATAAAAAATAAAAATAAAGCTGAATATAAAACGGCAACCAAGACCTTATTCCCGTCAGAAAGATCAGGAAAAAGTTCATGCAAAAAGGGAACAATATCCTCTGCAAATCCGAAGCCATTTTTCATGGATTTAATTTATCATTTTTTTTAAACAAAAAAAAGCGTCCCCTTTCGAAGACGCCTTTCCTCAAGCAACTTTAAGCTGCAGTTCTAAAACTACTGAATGAGTGAGAGAACCTGCTGTGAGCTCTGGTTTGCCTGTGCGAGCATAGCTGTACCAGCCTGTGAAAGAACCTGGTTCTTTGTGAAGTCAACCATTTCCTTAGCCATGTCTGTATCACGGATACGTGATTCAGAAGCCTGGAGGTTTTCTGCACCAACATCAAGACCAACAACTGTCTTTTCGAGACGGTTCTGGTAAGCACCAAGGTCAGCACGCTGCTTGTTGATCTTCTTGATTGCTTCATCAAGAGTACCAATTGCGCGGTTAGCTTCATCTGGAGTTGCCAAAGTCATGATTTCTTCAGTTCCGACTGAGCGGAGACCAAGAGCTGTTGCACTCATTGTACCAATGAATACCTGTGTTCTCTGATCCATGTTTGCACCAATGTGGAGCCACATAGAAGCAGTAACAGTGTTTTCACCAGTTGGGCGAGCAAAACGACCTGTGAGCATGTTCATACCGTTGAACTGTGCACAAGAAGCAATGCGGTCAACTTCTGCAATAAGAGAAGAAACTTCAACCTGAATCTGCATGCGGTCTTCGTCTGTGTAAATACCGTTTGAAGACTGAACAGCAAGTTCACGGATGCGCTGAATGATATCTTCAGATTCCTGGAGGTATCCTTCTGTTGTCTGAATGAATGAAATACCATTCTTTGCGTTTGTAGAAGCCTGGTTCAAACCACGGATCTGTGAGCGCATTTTTTCAGAAACTGCGAGTCCTGAAGCATCATCACCTGCGCGGTTGATTTTCATACCAGAAGAAAGTTTTTCCATATTCTTCTGATTGTTTACGTCTGTAAGACCCTGTGAACGCTGTGCAAACATTGCACTCATGTTGTGATTGATAACCATAATTGTATCTCCTATCTTTGGTTAAGATTATTTTAGAGTTCCAAGCGAACAAATCCTTTGTTCACCGCCCCTTAAGGTTTACCACCCTATACTTTTTTTTTCGGACTTTAATTTTTTTACTTTAGAGATTTTTTAACTTTTTTTTAATTTTTTTTACTTTTTTGCGAATGAAATGAATTTTTTTAACAAATTTCTTCTATATATATGTGTGAGGTTGATAAAAAACTGCATCAAAAATTATTTCAGGAGACATGATAAAAATGACAATCTGCATAAAACCTTTCAACGAAAAATATTTTTCAATTCAATTCCCGAATGGTTTTGATCAAAAAATGCTGAATGTGGCACGCTCAATTCCAAACAGAAAATGGAACAATGAAAAAAAGCTCTGGCTCATTCCAAATACAAAAGAAGCTTCTCAAATGTTTTTAAGAAATCTGTATGAACTTGGCTCATTCAATTTCCCAATTTTTAAAAATCCCGTAACCGCAGAAAATCCGCCTGAAGAAACTGAAGAACAAAAAGAAATCAGAAAACTTACAGATGTACTAAAAACAAAACACTACAGTCAGCACACAATCGAAAGCTACACAAAATGGATTAAAGAATTTCTTGACGCATACAAAAACTACAGCGAAAAACTCGGACAAATCCAGATAAATGAATTTCTTACAAATCTTGCCGTAAAAGAAAATGTAAGCGCATCAACTCAAAATCAGGCTCTTGCTGCTTTGCTTTTCTACTTCAGATTTGTAAAACATGAGGACGCAGAAAATCTTGCAAACGTCATACATGCCAAACACAAAAAACGCGCCCCCGTCGTCCTCAGCAGAGAAGAAATCAAATTGATTATAAACAATCTTGAAGGCTACAAAAAACTTGCCACAGAACTTTTATACGGCACAGGAATGAGACTGAATGAAGTTCTTGAACTTCGAATTCTTGATATCGATTTTGAAAGAAACGAAATCACAATTCGATATGGGAAAGGTGGAAAAGACCGCCGCGTAATGCTCCCAAAAAGTTTAATTCCAAAACTCAAAGCCCACATTGCGCAGGTAAAATTAATCCATGAAAAAGACCTTGCAGATGGCTATGGCCGTGTCCAGCTTCGAGAAGGTATGACAAAACGTTCCTCACAAACCGCATTTGAATTCCGCTGGCAATGGCTCTTTCCGCAGAAAAACCGCTGGGTAAATCAAAGAACCGGAGAACAAGGCAGGCATCACGTTGATGAAAGCATCCTTCAAAAAGCCGTAAAAAAAGCACTCCACGATGCCGGGATCACAAAAAATGCAAGCTGTCACACCTTCCGCCATTCATTCGCAACCCACCTCCTTGAAAAAGGCTACGACATAAGAACCGTACAAGAGCTCCTAGGACACAGCGACATTCGCACAACCATGATCTACACACATGTATTGAGTAAAGGTGCCAAAGAAGTTGAGAGTCCTCTTGATGGAATCTTAGGCGGAAACCCGATAAGATAATAGACTTTTGATTTACTAATTGTATAATAGAAAACAAGTTGAAACTGTAAAAATCTTATACGGCGATTTACCATACAGGATGATTTATAGCGGATACGGAGAAAAATTGTTATGCTCACACGCCACTAGCGTGGTTGGAGAAGGAATGAAGAAAAATATATTATTTTTTTTACTATTATTTTCTTTTTTTATGTATGCGCAAGAAGTTGAAAAAATTGCAGTTTTAGAAGATGTAAAGTATGAAAGATACCCCGGAGGTGGAATGGGTCATTTCCCACTGGGAATATATTTTAATGAAGTGAACAATCTGTTAGTCGTACAAGATCCT
>JAILEY010000036.1 GCA_024687165.1 Treponema sp. | reverse complement strand
GTTCGCGCAAAGCCTTACAAGCCTGAGTTCCCGAATAGTCGAACTCACAAGCCTGACCAATAACAATCGGGCCCGAACCAATAATAAGAACCTTATCAATGTCTTTTCTCTTTGCCATATTTATACCCCTAAAAAAAATTATATACATGTTTCGATGAAACAAAAAAAAACTGAATCCGTCAAAATAACGAATTCAGTTTAAAATATACAAAATGCGAATTTTTCAGTAATAATTAGAAGCTGTTTTTCCAAGTTTCTGTGATTCATACTGAAAGAGCATTATACACAGATACATTTTTTTGTTCAAGCAGATTCTTTACAAAGTATGAAAAAATTCTATTCATCTGCACGAATCTGTTTGTAAAATTCGTAGTAGTCGCTTCTCTTATCTTTTGTAAATGCAATTGCACTGCGAGGATGCTGATTCAACTGTCCTGTAAGCATGTACTGAAGATCATATCCCCAGGTGCTTTCCTTTTTAAGTCCTTTAACATGTTCGTCAAGGAACTGAATAACAGGGTGGAGTGAGTACTTAGGATTTTTAAGGAAACCAAGTAAAAGTTCCATTGCACAGTTTCCGGCCCCTCGTCCCATTTCACCATAAGTTGCATCAAGATAATCAACTCCATCACCACAACATTCAATTGTATTTGCAAACGCAAGCTGAAGATTATTGTGTGCGTGGATTCCAATTTTCTTTCCGTATTTTGCACCAGCTTCACAATATACATCTGCAATACGTGCCATCTGTTCAGGATAAATCGAACCGTAACTGTCTACAATATAAATAACATCAACAGGAGATTCTCCAAGAAGGTCGAGAGCAACTTTTACATCGCTTTCCTGACTTGTTGAAATTGCCATGATGTTGCAGCTTACTTCATAACCTTTCTTTTTTGAATCTTCAATCATATCGATTGCAGAAGGAATTGTATTGAGGTATGTTGCAACCCGTATGAGATCAACCGGACTTTCTGATTTTTCGTGAATATCTTCTTTGTAATTACAGCGTCCAACATCAGCCATTACTGCTACCTTTGGACCATTTTCATTTTCTCCGACAACATTGAAAATATCATCATCATTGCAGAACTTCCATTTTCCAAATTTATTTTTATCAAACTGTTCTTTATCTGCCTTGTAACCGAATTCCATATAATCAACACCGGCTTTAACATTTGTCTGATAAAGAGCTTTTACAAATTCATCAGTAAAATAAAAATCATTTACAAGACCACCGTCTCTTAATGTAGCATCAACAACTTTAATTCCTGGTCTAAAATCCATAAGACCTTTTACTTCTTTCATAACATTACCTCTGAGATTTGTATTAATTTGATATCCTAATCTATCATAAAATTAAGTTGAAATCAAATAAGTTAGCAAAAGTTTATAAGTGATTTCCAGAAAGTATTGACCGATTAAAATAAATTCGTTAACTTAATATTCGTAATGGTTAACAAAACACTTTCAACTAAAAATAAGATTCTTGAAATCCTCAGAAATTCTAATGAACCGGTAAGCGGCCAGGAAATTGCACTTGCTACAGGAACAAGCCGAGTCAACATCTGGAAATCAATTCAGTCACTTGAAAATTCCGGCTATGAAATTGAAAGCACTCATTCAGGCTACAAACTAATAAAAGATCTTTCAGACAGTATTTTCCCCTGGGAATTCGGGAAACAGGAAAATTCTTTTTTTCATTTTGAAACAGTTGATTCCACTATGAACGAAGCAAAAAAAATTGCAGAAACTTCTGATTCAGATTCTAAAATCAAAATAATTACTGCGGATTTTCAGACAGAAGGGAAAGGTCACACAGGCCACAAATGGGATACTACAAAAGGAAGTCTTGCATGTACTTTTATTACTCGACCAAAGATTTCTGTTTCTTACTGCCACAGGATTGTAATGGCCGCACAGATTGCACTTGCAGAATCTTTGTCATCAATTTCTGATAAAGATTTTTTTGTAAGATGGCCAAACGATATCTGGACTGAAAAAGGAAAAGTTGCAGGCATACTGGATGATGTAAGTTCTACAGGAAGCATTACAAACTGGATCAACATAGGAATCGGTGTAAATCTCTGCGAGAAACCTGACATCTCAAAAACCGATATTGCAGGAAAAGAAATTACGAGAAAAAAAATTCTTTCAGTTTTTACAGACAGATTTGAAAGTGAATGTAAGAGCGCTGAAAAAAAAGATGAAGAATTATGCGCAAAATGGAACAGCTTGAATTTTGATAAATACAGAAATGTTGTTCCTAAAGGAAGCAGCATAAATTATGAATTTGATTCAATCAATTCTCTGGGATTTGCAGTTTTAAAAAATCATGACGGAGATTTTATAACTCTTATTCCCGGAATTGACAGAATAAAAAAATAAAAATGGAGATCTTTTATGAAAACAAAAAAAAATGCCGGAGCTGTTTTTACAGCATTGTTTGCAGCACTGATCAGCGTTGCATATTTTTTTAGAATTCCTCTGCCTGGACTTGTTCCGATTGTATTGCAGGATGCCCTTGCTTTATTAAGCGGATTACTTCTGGGGCCGGTATACGGAGGGGCTGCAGTTGCTGTTTTTCTTCTTTTAGGAATAATGGGACTTCCTGTTTTTTCAGGGAGCTCAGGGCTTCATGTAATTACAAAAGGATATACAGGAGGATTTCTTATCGGCTATCTTCTTGGTGCAGTAACGGCAGGACTTGTACTTTATCTTTTTTTAAATCCATCAAAGAACCATAAAGCTCTTAAACAGTGGCTTATAATTATTTCTGCAAGCCTTCTTGGATCAACAGTTCTTTTTACCTGCGGAACAATTGAATTCATGCGAATTGCAAACTGTGGAATTGGAAAAGCAATGGCCGCCTGTGTTATTCCTTTTATTCCCTGCCACCTGATTAAAACAGCAATAAATGTTATACTCACAAAAAATCTTCGCCCGGTAATTAAAAATTATCTTTACGAAGCATGAGAATATAATGAACAGCACAATCTTAACAGTTGAAAAAGTTTCAAAAAAATTTCCAGATGGAACTCTGGCACTTAAAGATGTTTCTTTCAAAGTCAATGAAGGAGAATTTCTGATTATTGCAGGAAGCAACGGCTCCGGGAAAAGCGTTCTGATGACACTAATTGCACAGCTGGATAAACCAAGTGATGGAAAAATCATTTTGAAAAATGCAGCTGCAGGTCTTGTCTTTCAGGATGCAGACAGTCAGATTCTTGGTGAAACTGTTTTTGAGGATGTTTCTTTTGGAGCAAGAAATTCTGGAATGAAAAAACAGCAGCTGAAGGATTGTGTTGAAAATGCGCTGAGTGAAACTGGACTTCTTCACAAAAAAAATTCAATGACACGTGTAATGAGTGGCGGAGAAAAAAGACGGCTTTCTCTCGCAGGGATTCTTGCAATGAACCGCTCACTGATAATTTTTGACGAACCTTTTGCAAACCTTGATTATCCTGGCATAAAAAGTGTGTGTGAAATTCTTTTAAAATTAAAAAAAGAAAAAAAGACAGTAATTCTTCTGACTCATGAAATTGAAAAATGCCTTGCACTTGCAGACCGATTCATTGTTCTTGATAAAGGTCAAATCAGATTTGATGATACTGCAGAGAATGCATTAAAAGAAAATCTTGAGCAGTGGAGCATAAGAAATCCCCGCAGAAAGCTGGAGGAACTTTTGTGGCTGTAAATCTTTTTTTATATAGAAACGGAAATTCTTTTTTTCATAAACTTCCTGCATTTATAAAACTGATTTTAATGTTTACGTTCTGCAGCTTTGTTTTTACAGAAAAAAAATTCATTCTGAAAGTCTGCATTTTACTTTGCGCAATATCTTTTATTCTTGCAAAATGCAGATTTAATACAATCAAAAACTTAAGGTTTCTTCTATATATTTCTGTTTTCATCATTGTTGTTAAATCAATTGAATTTTCCTCATCAGGATTTTCATTTAACAAATGTGGAATGATCGAAGGTGTATTATATTGCTCAAGATTTGCATTAATTTCTTTTTTTGCAGAAATAATTTTTGAAACAACCTCATCATTAGAAATAAGAATTTGTCTTGAGCAGATTGAAAACGCATTTTCATTAATTATTCCACCATTAAAAAAAATCAGACTGTCTTTGATAATTTCTCTTGCAATAACATTTATTCCTCAGGTTTTTGAAAAATGGAATCAGGTTCATCTTGCTGTAAAATCCAGATGCCCCAAAAAAAGAAAACTTCATCAGTCTGTCTCAATTTTAATGACAGAACTTACAGCCTTAATTTCATGCCTTTTGCGCGCTGCAGAAACTAAAAGACTTTCCATTTTAAACAGAACATATAATTCTCTGAATGACACAAAGAAATAATTGTGATACACTAACCGAAAATTTTTATGTCAAAATCAGAGGATCACAATGACAGATTTAGAGCAGGCTAGAATCAGCATAAATAAAATAGACCAGGAAATGGCCAGACTTTTTGAAGAAAGAATGAAAGCTGCTACAGTAATTGCGGAATACAAAAAGGCAAACGGTCTGTCTGTAAAAGATACAAAAAGAGAAGAAGAATTAATTGAAAAAAATAAGACATACATTCAGAATAAAAGCTTTGAATCATACTATTCGCATTTCATCAGAAAAGTAATTAACCTTTCCTGCGACTATCAGACTTTCTGCATGAGCGGATTGAAAGTTGCATACAGCGGAGTAGAGGGGGCATTTGCACATATCGCTGCAAAACAAATGTTTCCTTCTGCAAAATTAATTTCCTATCCTGATTTTAAAAGCGCATACAAATCTGCAGAAAGCGGAGAATGTGACTGTGCAGTTCTTCCTTTTGAAAACAGCTTTGCCGGTGAAGTTGGACCTGTAATGGATCTTTCATTCAATGGAAATCTTTTTATAAATCAGGTGCTGAATGTTGCCGTTGTTCAGAATCTTCTTGGAATAAAAGGAACTGATATTTCAAAAATAAAAAAAGTTGTAAGTCATCCTCAGGCACTTGAACAATGTGCAGATTTTATTCAAAAGCATGGATTTGAAGCAGAACCTTTTTCAAACACTGCGGCAGCTGCAAAATACATTAAAGAATTAAATGATCCCTCTGTAGCTGCAATTGCCTCTGACGAAACTGCAAAAATTTTTGATCTAAATCTTCTTGAAAGCAGAATCAATACAAGTACATCAAATACAACAAGATTCGGTGCATTTACTCCGGTAAAAAATATTCCGTCCGCATCAAAAAATCCAGAGGATGTAAGATTCATACTTATGTTCACTGTAAAAAATGAAGCCGGATCTCTTACAAGGCCTCTGAATATAATCGGTGAAAACGGTTTCAATCTTGTAAGCTTAAGAAGCAGACCTATGAAAGATTTAAACTGGAATTATTATTTTTACGTTGAAGTTGAAGGAAGTCCTGCATCTGAAAGCGGTAAAAAAATGCTTGCTGAACTTGAAACTGTCTGCCAGAAACTTAAAATTCTCGGAAGCTTTTTCACATCAAAATAAAAAAATTAATAAGGATAAAAAAATGAACATGACATTTAAACGTAAGCTGCCTGATGCAGCAGAAATAAAACAGCTTCATCCGCTTTCAGTTAAAATGATGACACAGAAAGAAAAAAACGATGAAGAAATCAAAAAAATTTTTACAGGTGAAGATGACCGTCTTCTTTTGATTATAGGACCTTGTTCTGCTGACAGAGAAGATGCCGTACTTGAATATATCGGACGTCTTAGAAAAGTTCAGGAAAAAATTGCAGACAAAATTCTTATCTGTCCACGCATATACACAAACAAACCAAGAACGACCGGCGACGGATACAAGGGAATGTTCCATCAGCCCGATCCAAATGCTCCGAGTGATATGCTTAAGGGGCTTCTTGCAATCCGAAAACTTCACATGGATGCTCTTGAACAGACCGGATTTTCAAGCGCAGATGAAATGCTTTACCCGGAAAACTATCAGTATCTTTCTGATCTTTTGTCTTATGTTGCTGTAGGTGCCCGTTCTGTAGAAAATCAGCTTCACCGTCTTGTTTCTTCAGGGCTTAATGTTCCTGTAGGAATGAAAAACCCAACGTCAGGTGAACTTTCCGTAATGATGAATTCAATTACTGCAGCACAGCATCCTCATACTTTTGTCTGCTCAGGCTGGGAAATTGAAACAAAAGGCAACGAGCTGACACATGCAATTCTCCGCGGATCTGCCAGCCTTCACGGACACTCAAGGCCAAACTATCACTACGAAGATTTAATCAATCTGTGTGAATTATACCAGTCTGCACCAAATCTTAAAAATCCTGGTGTAATCGTTGACTGCAATCATTCAAACTCAGACAAAAAATTTGAACAGCAGATTCGCATTTCAAAAGAAATTCTTCATTCAACAAGACATAGTGATGATGTTAAAAATCTTGTAAAGGGACTGATGATTGAATCATACCTCGAGGACGGCAACCAGAAACCAGACGGGGGAGTGTACGGAAAATCAATTACAGATCCATGTCTTGGATGGGAAAAAACAGAACGACTTTTACTGGAACTTGCAGACCTAAGATAATTTTTTTCAAAAAAAAGGATTGTCAGAATGAAGTGTACCCCAATTATTGGACACTTTAACTGACGGAGCGAAAGGACTTGGTTCTGTATTCAACAGGGCTAAGTCCTTTTAGTTTTAACTTGATCCGTCTGTTATTATAATATTCAATGTAATCAATTAAATCCTTTTTGAAAAGTTCGACATCCTTATATTTGTTTGGATAGAGCAGCTCTGACTTCATAATTCCAAACCAGTTTTCCATTACTGAATTATCAAGGCAGTTCCCCTTCCGGGACATGCTCTGAACGATGCCTTTCGATTTTAGCCGTTCCTGATATTTTTTCTGCTGATACTGCCAGCCCTGATCAGAATGTAAAATAAGATTTGTACCGTCAGGAATTTTCTCAAATGCCTTATCCAGCATATCCATGACCTGCGCAAAATCAGGGTGTTCTGAGATATTGTAACTTATGATTTCACCGTTATACATATCCAGGATTGGAGACAAGTAAAGCTTCTTATCTCCGATGTTGATTTGAGTGACATCTGTAGTCCATTTTTGATTTTCTTTGTCAGCATGGAAGTTCCGCTGCAGAATATTCGGTGCAACTTTACCGACAGTTCCTTTGTAGGAGCGATACTTCACCTGCCGCTGAACGCTTTTCAACCGGAGCTTAATCATAAGGCGGTAAACTGTTTTGTGATTAATAAGGATTCCTTCGTTTCTAAGCTGAGCCGTAATTCTACGGACTCCATAACGACCTTTATGTTCATGAAAAATCTGGGTTATCCTGACTTCAAGTTTCGAATACTTATCATCATGCGGCTTTATTGCAGCATAGAATGTACTCGAGGGCATATTAAAATATGACAGCAGGGATTTCAGAGGAAATGTCTGCCTTAATTCTCCGATGACTCCGGCTTTGTCCCTTGTTCGGATTCCTCTTCTTCCTGAATTAAGGCATTCAATTTTTTTAGGATTGCATTTTCCATTCTGAGCCACTGGTTTTCTTCACGAAGTTTTTCCAGTTCTGATTTAGGTTCTGCTTTCTTTGTTTTTGTCTTTTTATTTGCCATAGCTTTTGGATTTCCCCGCCTGTCCTGACACAGAAGCTCATAACCGCCAAGTTTATATTTTTTCCTCCAAGAGCACAGTGTTCCCCAATTTGGAATCTTAAACAGTACGGCTGTTTCTTTATCGGAAAGGTTATGTTGTTTCTGATATTCTAGCACATGTAACTTAAAATCTCCGCTGTAAGTTCCATTCTTATGAGTTAATCCCTCAATTCCATTTGCTTTGAATTGTGCCACCAGCATTCTTACTACAGATTCAGAAATTCCAAAAACATTTGCTGTATTTTTGTATCCATCTGAAGTATTCAGGTAGTGCGCAACAATTTCAGCTTTCTTTTCTAAATTCAATTTAGACATAAAAAAAGTGTACCTCCAAAAATTGTCTCCAACTTTTGGGGTACACTTCAGAAAACTGGCAATCCTTTTTTTTTGTTTACATTAATTTTAAATATTGCAGATCTCTTTTGCTTTTGCTTCTACTGCTTGAGAAAGTTTTTTTGCGTCTCCCTGATTTTCTGAAATAATTCTTACAAATACACTTCCTGCAACAACAGCTTCAACACTTTCTGCAAGAGCTGCTGACTGTTCACCGTTAGAAATCCCAAATCCACCGTAAACAAGACTTCCTCCTGCACTAACTTTTTTAAGGAATGAAAGTGTAGCCTCATCAATTTTTGTATTTGTTCCTGTGATACCTGCACGAAGCGCCGCATAAATATATTTAAAACCAGAGTGTGCAAGTTTACTAAGTCTTTCATCACTCATGCTTGGAGCTGCAACCGGAATATTTTCCATGCCATATTTTTTACAGCTTGCAGTAAGACCTTCATCATGATCAAACGGAAGATCTGGAATAATCATTCCTGTTACGCCACATTCTGATGCTTTTTTACAGAACGCATCAATACCGGGAGTATAAATCAAACTGCCGTAACTCATAATATAAATTTTTACATTCGGAAATTCTTTGTGAAGTCCTTCAATAAATTTTAATCCGTCTGCAGTTTTATATCCGCGTGAAAGAACCTGAGTACATGCAGTCTGAATTGCAGGACCATCTGCACTCGGGTCGCTGAATGGAAGTTGAATTTCAAGAATATCAGCTCCACCTTTTACAAGAGCACGTGCGGCTTGATATGCAAGTTCATTTGTCGGGTAGCCTGCAACAAGATGTGACATCAATTTTATTTTATTCATTTTTTTCTCCCGTAATAAATTAATCAGCCCATGATTTTTGAATCATGAATATCTTTTGATTCTTCAAGTCGTTCAACTTCTGCCTTAAGAAATTCAATCCATTCTGCTCTGCGGAATTCAGGACTTGTAATGAAAAGATCTTTATCTCCGCGTCCACTCATGTTAATGATGACTGCTTTATCTCTTGGAAGTTCTTTTGCTATTTTCATAGCTGCTGCACCTGCATGTGCACTTTCCATTGCAAAAAGAATTCCTTCATTCTTTGCAAAAAAACTTACGGCTTCAAGTGCTTCCTTATCAAGAATTGAAGTAAATTCAACACGGCCTTTTGCACCAAGAGCTGCAAGTTGCGGACCGATTCCCATGTAATCAAGTCCGGCAGAAATTGATCGGGTAGGTAAAGCCTGACCATCTTCATCAAGAAGAAAGCGGCTTTTATAGCCCTGTACAATTCCTTCACGACCTGCGTTTCCTGTCATACGGCTTGCGTTTTCACCGACACCAGGTCCAATTCCACCTGCTTCTGCTCCAATAAGACGAGGTTCTTTCAAATCAATAAACGGCGCAAAAAATCCTATTGAATTAGATCCGCCTCCGACACATGCAACCATTGCAGCAACATCAATGTTACGCTCTTCACACTGTCTTTTTACTTCATATCCGATTACGCTCTGGAACTCACGGACGATATCAGGGAAAGGAGCAGGGCCAAGTGCACTTCCAAGAACATAATGAGTTGAATCAGGATTTGCTGCCCAGTCTCGCATTGCTTCATTAACGGCATCTTTTAATGTACGACTTCCACTTTTTACTGCATGAACTTTTGCACCGTAAAGCTCCATTGTTGCAACATTCGGCTGTTGTCTTTTTACATCAATTTCACCCATATAAATAGTGCAATCAAGACCAAGTTTAGCGCATGCAGCGGCTGTTGCAAGACCATGCTGACCGGCACCTGTTTCCGCAATGATTCTTTTTTTACCCATTTTTTTTGCAAGAAGACACTGACCGATTGCATTATTGATTTTATGTGCTCCTGTATTTGCAAGTCCTTCAAGCTTAATATAAATCTTTGCACCTCCTAAAAGTTTTGTAGCAGTTGGTGCAAAATAAAGGGGAGTCTCACGCCCAATATAATCTCTTCTGATTTCATCTAGTTCATCAAGAAACTCTTTATCATTCATATATTTTTTGAATGCTTCTTCAAGTTCATCAAGCGGACGGCGCAGAACTTCTGCAACATATTTTCCGCCATAATTGTCAAAAAATCCTTCTGTTGAATATGCCATTTTTTTCTCCATTTATTTTACGGCCTTTAAAAGCCTTTTTAATTTTTCGTGATCTTTTTTTCCAACTGATTCCTCAACTCCACTTGAAACATCGATCAGTTCCGGATGAAATTTTAAAATCATGCCACTGATATTTTCATCATTGATTCCACCGGCAAGCCAGAGCTTTCCAAGTGCAGATGCTTTTTCAACAAGCGACTGCGGTATACATGTTCCTGTGCCGCCTTCTTTTCCTTTAACACAGGCATCAAGAAGAACACGTGCATTACCGGCTTTATACTTTTTTTCAAGAACTGCAAGATCTTCTTCACAGCCAATCTTAAGTACTTCATATCCCATCGTCTGCTTTCCGCTGCAACCATGGAACTGTATTGCATCAATAATTCCTTCATCATAATATTTTAATGCGACTTTATACTCATCACATTTTGTATCTGTGATGACGGCAACAAAAAGAGGGTATGAAATATTTTTTTCATCACAGGATTTTTTTACATCACTGCAGATTGCTGGAACTTTATCAAGATCTATATGACGTGCAAATCTTTTTTCAAAAATAAATCCGAGTAAATCTGCCCCGTTTTCCGCGGCACAAACTGCATCCTGTGAATTTGTAATCCCGCAGATTTTTACGAGTGACTTGAAATCTTTTTCAGATTCTGCATCATTAATTTTTGATGCAATTTTTTCCCAGAAAGTTTTTTCTTTTTTTACTGCATTTTCTAAAAAGGCACTTACATATTTTTTTGCTTCAGCAGCCTCTTTTGCAACTGCCTCACCAATCAATATTCCGTCGAACCCAAGACGTCCGGTAAAAGCAGCAGCTTCTGCACTCAGTATTCCGCTTTCAGAAATTATTCTGACATTCTCAATTCCTTTACTTTCAATCATTTTTTTAATCTTTAAAGGGATGAGCATGTCTATGGCAAAAGTTTTTAAATCTCTTGCATTTACCCCAAGTACGATCTGTTTCTGCGCATTCATTTTTTCAGCAAGTTTTAAAACTTCAACTGCTTTTTCAACTGCTTCTTCATCTCTAAGTTCAAGCAGAACCGAAATCCCCAGAGAAAAAGCTTTTTCTGCCATTACAAGAAGCTTGGGAGTTTCAAGAATTCTTGCAATCAAAAGCACGGCATCAGCACCGCATCTGTAAGCAATTTCAATTTCTTCAGCATCAAGCAGAAAATCTTTTCTTAAAACTGCAACTTTATTTCCCATGCTGTCTGCTAAAGTTGCAACTTTTTTTAAATCTTCCAGAGACCCCTTAAAATAATTTTCTTCTGTAAGAACTGAAATTGCACTTGTTCCAGCTTCAATGTAACTTTTTGCAGTTGCAACAGAATCAAGCTGTGGCGCAATATCACCTTTACTTGGTGAAGCTCTTTTTACTTCAAGAATCGTTCCAGACTGAACCAAAAAAGGTACAACCGGCCTTGTGCGCTTTGAAGGAATTTCATGTCCATATGAAAAGCCTTTTTTTTCAATATCCTGCAATCTTCTGTCGCAGATTTCCTTAAGAATATTTTTCATTTTTCAATTATAAACTTTTAGATGTCTCAATAATTTCATTAAGCTTTGCAAGAGTTTTTCCACTCCTGATTGCTTCCATTGCCATTTCGTATCCAGCTTTAATTGTCTTAGATTTTCCGCTGATATAAAGAACTGCACCTGCATTAAGACACACTGCATAAAGAATTGTCTTTTTCCCATTTCCATTTAAAAGATCAATTGCAAGAGCTGCATTTTCTTCACCATTCCCTCCGGTAAGTTCAACAGGATCATCATCAGTAATTCCATATTTTGCAGGATCAATTACGTATTTATATTCTTTACCATCTTCATTTATCTGATAACAATATGTAGGTGCACATGGACTTATTTCATCAAAGCCGTCTTCAGAAGTAACAACAAGAACTCTTTTTACACCAAGTTTCTTTGCCGCATGAGCATATGTTTCAAGTAGATCTTTAGAATAAACTCCAAGTACTTCATATTCAGCTCCAGCCGGATTAAGGAGAGGTCCCATTATGTTCATGATAGTTTTAATTCCCAGGACTTTACGAACAGGAGCGGCAAATCTCATTGCGCTGTGATATACAGTTGCCATCAGGAAACCAAAATTCGTTTTTTCAATTAAACGACATGTTTTTTCTGGATCTGCCATGATGTTGATTCCAAGCTTTTCATAGAAATCTGCAGAGCCTGATTTAGAACTAACAGCGCGGTTCCCATGCTTTGTTACAAGCAGACCGCAGCTTGCAGAAACGATTGCAGCAAGTGAAGAAATATTAAATGAACCTTTGCAATCTCCGCCTGTACCAACAATTTCTGCATGCCCCTTAAATTTTACAGGAAGAGGTTTTGCAACTTTCAAAAGTCCGCGTGCAAAGCCTACGATTTCCGAAACTGCAGCACCTTTTACGGCAAGTGCGGCAAATACTGCAGCCATAACTCTTTCATCAACAATTCCGTCCGCAAGATTTTCAATGAAAAGGCTTGCTTCATCTTCCGAAAGGTCCTGCTTTGATGCAATTTTATTTAACATTGAAACAGTATCTAAAGCTTCCCTTCGATAATGAAGGAAACATTTGAAAATTTCATCTCCCATTCCGCTTGCAATTGATTCAGGATGAAACTGTACACCTTCAATGCAGAATTCCTTATGACGAACGCCCATTATGTCTCCGTCTTCTGAGCGTGCAGTAATTTCAAGACAATCAGGGAGAGAGGCTTCTTCTATTACGAGTGAATGATAACGAGTAAATTCTGTTGTCTTTGGAATAGTGCGGAAAAGTCCTCGTCCGTCAAACTCCATTTTTTCAACAACACCATGACATATTCTTTTTGCCTGAATTATTTTTCCACCAAATGCTTCACCAATAGACTGATGACCAAGACACACGCCAAGAATTGGAATTTTTCCTGCGAAATATTTAATTGCTTCAATAGAAACTCCAGCCTCTGAAGGAGTTCCCGGACCTGGAGAAACAACAAGTCTGTCAGGATTTAATGCAGCAAGATCTTCAACAGATACTTCCTTTGAACGAACAACCTTAACTTCTTCATTTCCAAGACGCTGCAAAGACTGAACAACGTTATATGTGAAGCTGTCATAATTATCAATAACAAGAATCATAATTCTATATTCTCCTTCTGTTTCTACTTATAGTAACATTCTATACATAGAAACAGTTTCTGTCAATAGAATCATGAAAAAAAATTCAAATTTTATTTCTGTTCACGAAGAAGCTTAAGATAAGAATCCATGGAAAGCGGCTTAGAGTAGAGGAAGCCCTGAATATAATCAACGGATGCTTCACGTACAAGCTTATCCTGTCGTTCGGTTTCAACACCTTCAACAAGAATCTTTAAATTTGAATCCTTAAAGGTTGAAATCAAATTTTTAACAAGCTTTAAAATCTCTTCATCTCTTTCCATCATCAGGACAAACGATCTGTCAATCTTGATTGTGTAGAAAGGAAGTCTTATGACGTTTGCAAAATTTGAAAATCCAGTTCCAAAATCATCAAGATAGAAAATAATTCCAGCTTTTACAAACTCTTCCATACGGCTGCGGACAATTTCAAAATCATCAATAAAAATACTTTCTGTAATTTCCATAATTATGTTTTCAGGCTTGATTTTATATTTTTCAATCATACTGAAAACAAAATCCTTTATTTCCGGATTGATCATCTGGTAAACAGAAAAATTAACTGAGACGGCTTTTACAACATCTGAATTTCTACTGATAAATTCACAGACCTTTTCAAAATTTATACGGCCGAGTTTTTCAATCAATCCATTATTTTCTGCAATCGGAATAAATTCTGAAGGACTGATATCACCAAGCTCAGTACCATTTAAGCGGGATAAAGCTTCTGCATAAACAAATTTATTTTTTTCAATTGAGATAATTGGCTGAAAATAAACCTGATACTGCGTTGACTGAGGATTAAGTTCGCGTTCAAGAATTTTAATAATTGTCTTTGTTCTTCTAAAATCATTTATAAAAGCTTCATTACATCTTACAACACAACATGTTTTTTCTTTACGTGCTTTTGACATCAGCCCCTTAAGGAGTTCAAGCGCATCATCATAATCTTCTGCATCATTTGGAATTTCAAGAGATGCTCCAATAAAATGAAAACTAAATTCCCTTCCGGAGATTGAAGAAGGAATGTATGAATATTTTTTGAAGCTGCTTAAAATCTGTTCTGAAACTTTTGAAATCGAACCTTCTGCAGAAAGAACAAGGAACTGATTTCCATATCTGAATAAAGTCCCGCTAATATTCACTCTGAAAGATCTAACGAGATTATAAATCAGTTTATCAACTTCGGTAGAGCCAAGAGTTTCCTGAAGGACTCCAAGATTTTCTATAGAGATTGAAGAGAGAGTACAGGGTCTTAATTTTTTTCTTAAAGTACGTGAAAGATGCTGTTCAGTTTTAAGACCACTCTTATAATCAATTTCAATCTGATCAGACTGAATTGCAAGATACATAAGTACCATTGTAATTGTTCCACTGCAGCCGGATAAAAGCCATGATGGTTTAAAAATCTGAATCAAAGAAACAAAAGCGCTGATAATCGGGTAGAGAACAAAAACCGTAAACATTCTTGAACTCATAGAACGTCTGTGGCGGATAACGGCAATTTCAATCGCAATGATCATCAGGAAAGTAATTTCATAAGTTGAATATTTGAGTTTACCGCGTACATATCCTATTCCAGGAACAAATGAAAAAAGCCAGCCCGTCCAGATATTTGCAATTACGATAAAAAGATAAATTCCGAAAAATAAAAATAACGTTCCATGAAAGAATTTTGAAAATTTATGAACGGCAGAAATCGATGCATAAAAATAAAGACAGTACAAAAACGGAAGAAGACACAGACTTAAAAAATATACAGTCGAAGTTGAAACACAGAAAAAGTAAGAACATTTTTCATAATACTCAATTCCATAACAGGAAAGAATGTCAGAAACACAGGCAAAGATTAAACTTATATTACACAAAAGGAACAGAAAATTTCTTCTTTCCCTCAGATAGAATGAGTTTATAATAAATACAAGAAAAACAATCGCTATCAATAAACAGCAGAATTCACCAAGTATGTTGTACATGATGCTATTCTACCATAAATTGATTAATTGGGGAAACATCATTTTTTTGTTCACTTTTTTGTTCCGTCAAGAACTGCACGAAGAGCTCCAAGTTTTTCATTTGTTTCCTCCCATTCACGGTCAGGATTTGAATCGTATACAATTCCGCCGCCTGCTTGCAGAGTCCAGGTTGATTCCTGTTTTAAAGCACAGCGGATTCCAATGCAGAAATTAAGATCGCCGTTTGCCTGAAGATAACCGATTGATCCTGCATAGAATCTTCTTTTGATCTTTTCAAGACGACTTAAAATTTCTATTGCACTGATTTTTGGAGATCCGCTGACAGTTCCTGCAGGGAATGCAGAACGAAGCACCTGAATCTGCTTTAAGCCGTCTTTTATTTTTCCTTCAACATCACTTACAAGATGCATTACATGGCTGAAATATTCACAATCCATGTAGCGGGTAACATTAACGGATCCCGGTTTACAAACACGTCCAAGATCATTTCGGGCAAGATCTACAAGCATTAAGTGCTCACTTTTTTCCTTTGGATCTGCAAGAAGGTTTGCCTTTAAAGCTTCATCTTCTGCAGCATCCTTTCCGCGTCTTCTGGTTCCTGCAATCGGTCTTATTGATGCAACACCGTCTCTGACACGAACAAGACTTTCCGGACTTGAACCAACAAGCTGTTTGTCACCAAAATCAATGTATACAAGATAAGGACTTGGGTTTACAGAGCGAAGTCTCCTGTAAATTTCCATTGCGCTGTTTTCATTTTCAATCTGAAGACGTCTGCTTGGAACAGCCTGAAAAATATTTCCCGCAACAATTTCTTTTTTAAGGGCAACAACTTTTTCTTTGTATTCTTTTTCGCTTACTTCAAGATCTGTAATTACACGGCATGGCTTTGCTTCTTCTGGAGCTGAAAGATACGAAAAATCAAGATCATTCAATCTATTCTTAAGATTTTCAACACACTTCTTCAAATCAATCTGATGCTCATTGTAGTTAAATGCAAATACATGAAGAGTTTCTGTAAAATGATCAAACACAATATAAAGATGACCTGCTACAAATTCACTTTCAGGAATTTTAAGTTCATCCTTTTGAGGAGCCATATGAATTGTGTCACAACGAGCACAGAATTCATAACTGAGATATCCTACACCACTTGCAGGAACCGGAATATCTTTTACGGGAACGTCATTTTCCTGAGCAACATAAAGAAGGGCATCAAGTATATCAACTTCATGCTTAACACTTGAGCCTGGAGCAATCATCTCATCATCACTTAAACCGGCAGTCTGTGCAGTAAAAGGTACGCGTCGCCCGTCAATCAAAAATACAATGCCTTCATCATCCTGAAGTATATGAAATGCTTCTTCTGCCATAAGCACCGAATATCTTTCTTTGCCCATATTAAATCTTGCGCTTTCAAGAATTGCTTTTGCTCCGATTTTTTTCGCAAGAGAAAATGGTGTATATCTGTCGCAGGGAAGTGAAATGTAAATGCTGTCAGTTCTTTTATTCATTTTGTTACTCCGAAAATATGTTTCTCTTTATAGTAACATTCTATACATAGAAACAGTTTCTGTCAATAGAATCAACAAAAAAAATAAAAAAAATGGTGAAAAGAATCATCTCAAATTTAAGACAAAACTTTTCACCGTCTTGATTTCACATAAAAATTTTTAGAATCTTATAAATGCCTCAATCAAAAGAAGCGTAAGAATTACAGGTACAACAAATTTTGTCATGATGACATAAAGAGTCTGTCTGTGAACTTTTTCAGCTCCGATTTTAATTTCATCAATAATGCTGTTACACTTAAGAACCCAGCCGATCAAGATACATGTACAGATTGCAACAATAGGCATGAGGACGTTGTTACTTGCATAATCAAAAATATCAAGAAGCTGACCTACAGTTCCGTTTGGAAGCTTAAAGTCAAAGTAAAGAACATTGTATCCAAGACAAATCAAAATTCCGACTACAGCAGCATAAACAGTTGTAATTGTTGTGCCGCGCCTTCTTGAAACATGGAACTTATCACAAATACTTGAAACTATTGCTTCCATAATCGAAACTGCAGAAGTGATTGCGGCAAATGAAACAAGCACAAAGAAAAAAATTGCAATTACAGGACCAACCTTTCCCATTTCAAGGAAAATCTTTGGAAGGGAAACGAAAATAAGTCCAGGACCTGCATTCATTCCTTCAACACCACTGAATACATAAACTGCAGGAATAATCATCATACCTGCGAGCATTGCAACAAGTGTGTCAAAAAGTTCGATCTGAAAAATTGATTTTGAAATATCAGATTCTTTTGGAACATAAGAGCCGTATGCAATCATAATTCCCATGGCAACACTGATTGAATAGAAAAGCTGACCAACAGCATCCATGATTGTAGAGAAAAGACCCTTTGGAGTTACCTTTGAAAAATCAGGAGTAACATAAACCTTAAGTCCGTCAATTCCAGTAGTATCACCTTTTTTTACAGTGAGTGCAAAAATTGAAATTCCAAGAACAATGAGGAAAAGAATAGGCATAAGGATTTTTGAAGATTTTTCAATTCCCTTATCAACGCCAAGATAAACTACTACAGCACACAACGCAAGGAACACAAGCATGTAAATAATCGGTGACCACTGACTTGTTATGAAACCTGTAAAATATTTGTCCTGAGCAGCAGCTGATCCATGACCGGTAATAAATACACAAAGATATTTCAAAACCCATCCGCCGATTGCACAATAATACGGAATGATGATTATCGGTACGACACATGCAAGAACACCAAGGAAACCAAATTTAGGATGCATCTTAGAATATGCTGTAAGAGGCCCCTGACGAGTCTTACGACCAATTGCAACTTCTGAAGTCAAAAGTGCAAAACCAAAAGTAAAAACAAGAATAATGTAGCAGAGAAGGAAAAGACCGCCACCGTTTTTTGCAGCAAGATACGGAAATCGCCAGATGTTTCCAAGACCAACAGCACTTCCGGCTGCAGCAAGAACGAACCCTACAGATCCCGAAAAAATTCCTCTCTTTGAATTTGTTGAATTTTCCATAAGCGAAAATTATAAAAGATAATTATAAAAAAATCAAAACAAATCTGATTCAGATTTTTAAGATACTTCCGATTTTTACATCATTCTTTTTCAGCAGGATAAAGCTTTCTTGTTTTTTTTGGCTTAACTTTAATCCCAAGTGAAAGAAGAATTTTTCTAACGGCATAATCAAGCTCTGTTCTCTGCGGATTAATCGGAAGAATAAAGTTACGGCAGATTGTCCAGGTGCGCTTATATAATTCTGCAGCAGGAGACTGAGATTCTGCTTCAAGTTTCCAGTCGGTGAGTGTCTTTACAAAATCCTTCAGAATAAAAAACAGTTTTTCACCAAGACGAGCGTCATGATTATTCTTTACAAATTCATCAAGTTCCTTAAGGCTTGAAAGATAATCAGCTGCAAATTTTTTATTTTCAAGCATAAGATTTGTTGCGGCCGGCTGGAGGTAAACATAAAGGTCTGTATCAAGTGCCCTGGAAACAATTTCATTAGATCGGCTGCTGTTTATAATCTTTAATAGTTCTTCAGTCAATCGGGAAGGGCTGACAGGTGAAAGCAATGGAGCCGAATTGCAGATCTTTTTCTTAAGTTTGCGAGGAAGCTTGCAGCCTGTTGTTACACTGTATTTAACAGCACGAAGCATGCGCACAGGATCTTCAATAAAAATGCGTTCAAGAGGAATTACAGGAGTTATAACTCCTTTTTTAATATCATTAACTCCGCCGACATAATCGATAACCTGTTCTTTTAACGGATCGTAATAAAGTGCATTGAGGGTAAAATCGCGTCTCATTACATCTTCATCAATAGTTCCGAATGCATTTCCGACTGAACCATCACATGTTGAGCGGAACGTACTTACTTCAAAAATTTTCTGTCCGAAAAAAACATGAACAAGGCGAAACCTTTTCCCGATTATTCTGGAATTTCTGAAAATCTTTTTTATTCTGCTTGGAGTTGCGTCTGTAACAATGTCAAAATCTTTTGGAGTTCGACCAACAATCAGATCACGGACAGCACCGCCTACAATATATGCTTCAAAACCATTTTTTTTAAGGCAGTCAATAATAAAAATCGCATCTGAATCAATGCAACTCAAAGAAATGTTATGTTCTTTTTTTGTATATATTACCGCTTTTTCAACAGGGCGGCCTTTTTCATCCGTAGAGTATCTGATTAACACAATGCAATGATTTTATTTATTCAGTGTAATCTTGTCAATTATTATGCTTACTTCTTCAATCAGGATTCCCGTATAACGCTCAATGCTTTCAATAATATAAGTCTGAAGCCTGTGAATTTCGCCGGTAAGCTGTTTTCCAAATGGTACATCGATTGTAAGAATCAGTCTGTAACCGCGGTGTGTCGCCTTAATACTCAGCTTTCTGATTCTGATTTCAGCCGAGAATTCACTTACACAATGCATTGCCATCTGACTGAGTGCCGCTTCTGAAATTTCAATTCTTCCTTTTTTACTGAACTCAGGAGTTACAACAGATTTTTCAGACATCGTTGCTTCTTTTTTAAAAAGCTTGAATTTGCCTTTTGTAATAAGCTCACGAATGGAACGATTAAAAATTCTTGAATAATTTCTTTTTACTTCGATTGAAGGCACTGGAATTACATGCTTTCCTTCAATCTGTCTGCTTCTGATTGCCTTTTCAATTTCGTCTCTGTTGGCAATATCTTCAATTTTTATAATCTTATCAGGAGCCGGAATCTGAAGGCGTGCAGAAATTTTGTTTACCATCTTTTCACTGGTTCCAATAATAAGAAGCTTTCTGATTTTATTTTTCTCAAAGGCGCGGGCAACATCATCTCTATGCTGCTTGTCATCAAAAAGAGCAACTCGAACTGCTCCAAGATAAGTTTTTTCATGTTTTGCAGTTTTTCCCGCAAGAATTTTTTCATCTTTAATGAGAAGCCCGTCATCGATTATTGCATCAATTCCATATTTTTTAGATAGAAGATTTGCACGAAAGCTTTTTCCAGTTCCACTTTCACCGACAAGAGCAAATACTGTCATTCCGCTTTTAAAAAACCTGTCAAAAAAACTCATGCGTGAATTATACCCCAACTAGTCCAATAAAACAACAGTAGGTATTCCAAGATCATTTTCAGGAAATTCCAGACGGAATGCACACAAATCAAAATTACCGCTATATGAACTTCCATAGGCTTTATCCGCATAAAGAGGATGTCCGTGAAGTGCACACTGAGCCCTGATCTGATGCTTACGGCCAGTTTCAATTTCAAATTCCGCCACAGTAACTTCAGTTTCTTTTATGATTTTATATTCAACAGGCGTAACAAAAGTTGAAGCATTTTTTCCTTTTTCAGTTCCTGCTTTTACAGTATGAAATCCGTCAGTCTGATGATATTCATTTGAATCGTCTATAAGATCTTCAAAATGTTCCTTTTTCCCGATTTCGCCAAAATGACCTTCCATAACACCGCGGTAAGTTTTTTTAATTTTGTGTTCTGCAAGATTTTCAGAAAACCATCTGGCACCCTTAAGACTCATTGAAAAACAGACCAGGCCTCGCGTAAATCTGTCTATTCTGTGAAGAGGTCCGGGAGTAAAAGAGAGGGATTTTTTTTCATTCTTTGATGCATAATAGGATTCAACATATGACGAAAGACATTCGCTGTTTTCTTTTGAAGGCTGAACGTTAAGCCCCGCCAGTTTATTGATGATTAAAAGATGTTCATTTTCAAATACAATGTTAAGTTCTGGAACATCAGCATTTTTCTTTGATTTTTCAATTTCTTTTTTTTCACCAAGCAGGAAAGATGCAACTTCAAGGCGATCTCCGGATTTTACGTGAACTTCTGCTTTTGTCTTTTTTCCATTCAGTTTAACAAGATTTTTTCTTACAAGACTAAAAACATTCGTATCCCTTGCATTATGTGACTCAAGAATACATTTTAAGACTTTATCAAGTCTTCGATCCGCATCATCTTCAGAAACATCAAAAAAAGTAAAATCCATATGCAGATTATAGAATAAATATTGCTGATATGCTATAATTTCGCCTATGGATTTTAAAACTCAACTTTATCTTTTCTTTTCTCATCCGGTATTACAGGGCTGTGTTTTCAGCTGGCTGAGTGCACAATTTGTAAAGACATGCATAAAGCTGTTTTCAGGTAAAATTCATAGTTTAAAAGAGTTGTTTGAGCTTTTGATATGGCGCACAGGAAGCATGCCATCAAGCCATTCAGCACTTGTTTCAGCATTGAGTACAACAATCGGCTTTAATTCCGGATTTCACAGCGATGTGTTTATGCTTTCACTCGCATTCTTTTTTGTAACAATCAGAGATGCACTTGGAGTAAGAAGGGCAAACGGGATTCAGGCAACAGAACTCAATAAAATAGGCAAGACTCTCAGTGAAAAAGAAATTGTCGACTATAAACCAATAAAGGAAGTGCAGGGACATACACCATCGGAAGTTATCGTTGGATGTTTTCTGGGATTTTTCGTAGGCCTTGCATTCAGCGTACTCAAGTAAATGAAAATAAAAGCACCTGTAATTGTTTCGGCTGCAGTTATTCTGATTACGTTACTTCTCCTCATTATTTTAAAAAGTGTACCGGTTACAAAAATCTGGAAAAATTATACAGTCCTTTACGTTGAAAAAAAACTTTCTGAAGAAACCGTCATTTCTTATCTGAAAAAATCAGGCTGTGATGATATTATTTCTTTAAGCAATCAGCGTGCTCCAGTAAATTCTGCGTTCGTTCCGGTTCTCCCGTCAGATTACGGTGATTATCTTTCAAAAAGGCTTAAGTATTTCTCAGATGAATCTGACAATTATACGCTTTACTACGTACCCTCAAAATATGACAGATCAGCTTCACGTGCACTTGAAATTCTTGTAAACGAAATTGGTGTAAAAGCAGGAATTGACGGTAAGCAGCAGTTTCCGTTTCTTGTTCCTGTTGCAGCTTTAGTTGCATTTGCCGCATTCCTTTATCTGTCAAAAAATAAATTTGCTTTTGCGTTTCCTGCAGTCTTTGCGCTTTTGCTTACATTTTCAAATCCGTTTTATCCGACAGCAGCAGCTTCAATAATTTACATGCTTGCAATTTATCTTGCTCAAAGAATCTGGGCCAGGAAAAAAGCAATTCAGGTTTTAAAGAAAAATCTTTACGTACTGATTCCAACTGTTGTTTCATTTCTTGTAATGCTCCTCTCTGGAATTTCCGCAGCCTTTCTCATGGTATTTACAATCGCATCTGGAATTGCATCCTGCATTCTTCTTGCTGAATTTGAAAAATATGCTGAATCAAAAAATTCATTTAAATATAAAAAGATTTTTGCAGCACCTCAGCTTCCGCTCATGTATCCATCAACAGCGATGCATACACTTTTAACTCTTGTTCCGCTGACAGTACTTCTTATTGCATTTTTACTTTCAGCCAGATTTACACCAACCGTAAATGAAAAAATTACACTTCCGGTTCCAGTAAACGCAAACAGTAAGATGGCTAAAGAAAAAGATACACTTCCTGTTTTCTCTGATTTTTACAAATGGGCCTGGAAGGCAAAAACATTTCCTTACAGAAACCTCAACGAAAAATACAGTGGTGAAGTAAAAGAAAATGATGCCGTTTATGCCGACAGATTTGAAAATACTGAACAGGGAATTTCAACGGCAAGAACAGAACTTTTTAAATTTAATAAAAACTTCAGAAAGAACGCGGAAAAAGAACTTTCTTCAATGAAGAATCCGCAGATTGAATTAATGCTCAAAAAACAGGATAAAAATATAAAAGTAATTTTTGGAAACAAAGGAAAAGGAACTTCACAGACAGATGCCATGAGTCTAATCCTTATACTTCTGGCACTTCTTGTACCACCGTTTCTTTACGCTTTGTATACATTCAGAAACTTCAGGAAAAACAAATGAAAACAGTAAAAAACTTTGTTTCACCGGAACATGAAATGTTCAAGGAATCTGTACGCTCATTTTTGCCTCGATATGCAATAATACCGTTTAAGCAGACAGATGGAACAGAATATACAAGTCCGCTGAGAGAAGGCGACATCGTCCGGGAAGGTCAGATTCTTGCAGGTCCAAAAGACATTCTCTCTTCAGACGGAGCAAACATACATTCATCAGTGCCGGGGCTTGTTGAAGAAATTGTAAACTGCACGCTTCCAAACGGAAATCTTGGGCTTGCTGCAAAAATCAGAACAAGGGGAGCTTTTTCATATCTTGGAAAAGAACTCACAACCTTTGAAAACAACATGCTTTCAATTGAATCGCTTCTTGAGTCATTTAAAACAAAAGGAGTTGTAAATACTTTTGAAACAAACGCTGTTTCACTTTCAAACCAGATTAACAGCTGCAAACTTGAATCAAACAGATTTGTTGTTGTCAGAATGTTTGATGAAGACAAAAGCCGATACACAGATACTTTTATCGCAGAGCATTATACTCAGGAAGTTGCGGAAGGTGCCAGAATCATTGCACGTGCATTTGATGCCGATGGGATCATTTTTGCAATTCCAAAGGATTCAAACACGAATATAAAACCGATGGAAGGATTTCCATACTGCATCATAGAAATTGACACATCAAAATATCCATGCGGTTATAAACAGAATCTTCTGAAGGAAATTAAAAAATCAACAGAAACTGATGAGCTTTCAATATTCTCAAAAATCAATCACAGAAGTCTTTTTGTTGATACTGAAACTGCATTTTCAACATACGAAGCAATTGTATTGAACAAGCCGGTTGTTGACAGATTCGTTCATATCAACGGCCGCTGTGTAAAAAGTTCTGTAATGTTCCGGGCAAGAATCGGACAGACAATTGCTGATCTGGTAGAGCAGTGCGGAGGCTTTAGAATTACTCCTGCAAAAATTGTAATCAACGGACTTATTGCAGGCAATGCAATTTCTAATCTTGAAATTCCTGTAACAAAAGAAATCAAATCTGTTACATTTCTTTCTTCAATGGAACTTTACAACCAGAAATCAAATCCTTGTGTAAGATGCGGAAACTGCAGAATGGTTTGTCCAGAACAGCTTTCTCCGGATCTTTTGTACAAGCATATAAATGCAGGCTTCCATCTGACAAAAATGATGAAAGCAACAGCACTTTTGTGTGCACAGTGTTCTTTGTGTAACAGTGTGTGCCCGTCAAGACTCTCTTTAAGTCAGGCAATTGCAATTTTAAAGGAATCACAAAAATGATAGATTTAAATTTAAAGAAAAGCTGCGAATATATCTCGCTCAAACCATTCAGTTATATTACACCTTCAATCAGTTCAAAATCTGCCGCAATGATTTCACTTCTTTGTCTGCAGGCCCTGATGCTTATTATTACAAAAAGCTACAATTCACTTGCAATTCTGCTTGCATCTACAGTTGCATCAACAGCATCTGAATCAGTTTATTATTTTGTAGGAAAGAAAAATGGAACTGTAATTCACACCTGGAGAATTTCAATTATTCAGGGATTAATTTTAGGACTTTTCATTCCATCAGGATATCCGATTCCTGCAGTTTTCTGCATTTCTTTTTTTACACTTTTAGCCGGCAAATATTTCTTTGGAGAATTTTCTGATTCATGGACAAACATGGTTGCTTTTGCAGTTGTAGTAATGTACATGGTAAACAATGCATGCTTTTCAGATTACAGTGTAACAGTCAGCCAGCTTCAGTCAAGAAATCCGTCTCTTCAACTTATTAAAAACGGCTCCATTCCAATTCTCAGTCAGGATGCAGCCATCACAGAATTCTTAAATACACGATTTTTCAAAATCCTTGGAGTATCAATTCCTGAAGGATACGTTTCATTCTTCTGGGATAACGGCTCTGCAATACCAGCCTTCAGATTCAATCTTCTAACTCTTTTTTCATCTCTTGTACTTCTTTCGCTGAACATGGTTGATTATATTATTCCTGCAGTTTTTCTTTTTTTCTATGCAGTGTTCATCAGATTTATCATTCCGCTTACAATAAACGGAACTCCAATGCAGGGTGATATTCTTTTAGCTTTTTTAACAAGCGGCACACTTTTTGCAACACTATATCTTTTGCAGTGGTACGGAACAACCCCGGTTACTTTTACGGGCAAAATTTCATACGGTTTCATTGCATCAGTTCTTGCTCTTTATGTTGTAGGCGGCGGAACTTCTGCAATCGGATTTGCATTTCTTACGCTGCTTATGAACATGATTTCACCTTTAATTCAGGTAGCTGAAGATCAGATTATGTATAAAAGAACAGCAAAACATTTCTTTGCAAAACTCAGAGAAATTAAAGAGGTTCAGTAATGTTTGAAGATACAATTTTAAATTCAAAAAATAAAGATAATGAAAGTTCAAATGATTTCTATATTTCCCTCCTGAAAAAGTGGGGCATATTTGCAGGATTTCTTACTGCTGCATTTTTAATCTCACTTTTGTTCACATACCTTGGAAGAAGTTCGTGGGAAAAATCACTTAGAAAAAATGTTGAAAAAGTTTATTCAACATATTCAGAAAATAAATATAAAGTTGGTGCTTACATAAAAGTTAAAACACCTCTAATGACAAATGTCGCTGTTTACTCTCTTTATGCAGATGACATAAAAGAAGATGATGAAGTATATGCTGTCATTGCAAGAATCCCGACTTTATACGGACCTGTCGCAGCAGTATATCATTATGATCCTCAAGCATCTGATTCTGCAAGCTTCATAGATTTTGCGAACGTCAGCGGTGAGATGAAAGAAAAAGTTGCAAATGCCGCAATGAATTCTCAAATAGAATACTGGTCAAAAAAAATTCCAAAAATCATATCTCTTAAAATTGTGGAGAAGAAATAATGAAAAAAAATGAGCTTTACATTTACATTGTTCTGGATCTTGCAATCCTGATTCCTTCTCCGGCAAGACTTGCATACGGCCTGATTCTTGTACTTCTTTTTAACCTTCTGCTTTTCTCAGGAATTCTTTTCAAAAGGGCAGTTGAAAAATTTTTCAGTGAAGAATCAATGCAGACTGCATTCGTTTTATTCTTTTTGTTTTTCGTAACAGTTGTCTTCAGACAGTTTGTAATACTTTATTCAGCACCTGTTGCTTTTGTCCTTGGAATTATTTTTTACATTCCGCTTTTAACTTCTTTTATTCTCGGAAATATTTTAACTAAAACTGAAAGAACAATTCCACAAGACATCTCTGTAATTACAAAAAAAGCTCTTATTTTCACGTTTTTTTCAATTCTGTTCTATTCTTTGAGGGACATCGTTGCGTACGGAACAATTACATTCCCGGTACCAGACGGAATTAAAGAAATTTCAGTTTTCAGCAGAAACGGCTTGAGCTTTATAAACGCATTCTGGGGATCTATTCCAGGAGGCCTTGTTCTTACAGCAATAATTTATTCAATTATTGCATTCATCATGAGGAAGCTTGAAATCCTTGAGACAACTAAAGAAGGAGCCGACAGATGATCAGTACAATGCTTTATTACATAATCTACAGTTCTACAGTTTTGATTTATGGAATCGGAATTGAAAGAACTGCCGTTTTGTGCCGTAAGAAAAACAATCTGTTTCTTATATTCATAAAAATGATGATCAGCGTGATTTCTACAGCAGTAATTTCCTTCTGGTTTATAAACGGAATTTTAAGTGAAACAGGTCTTTATGAACTGTATCCGCTTTTTGTACTTCTGCTTTTTTTCGCAATCTCAATTTTCACTGAAGCAATAATCAGAATTACGGCAAAAATCAGTGCCTGCGAATTCGGAATTTCAGTAGTATTTACATTTCTTGGAATTACAGAGGCAACTACAATAAGTGAGTGCATACTGATTTCAGCCTCAAGCATAATTACTTTCTTCCTCGGAATCTTTTTTCTGTATGCAGTAAACAGACGAATGGAATTAAATGAAAAGAAACAGGAATATGAAAAACTCGGCTATATTCTTGTAAGCCTTGCAGTTGTAATGGTGATTTTCCTTTTCTGGAATGTTTCATGGATCAACACAGGAGCAGCAAAATGATTTTAGCAGTTGTTTTTTCAATTCTCTTTATATTGATTATAAGCGCAATTCTTATTTTTCTTCTCATAATTCTTCAGCCTTCACTTATAAATCAGGATATTCCTTTTGAAAAACCATTTTTCTCTGAAAGTGAAATCAGAATAAAACCGTCCCCTGTAGAATCATACTCATATTCCAACGGGAAAAAGGCGATTGTAAAATGCTCGTACAAGAGGGAAATGAAACAGAGAAGATTTATCTATGATGGTCCAAAAAGCTGTGCAATGTTTAAATCACTGTGCGACACTGAATACGACTGTAAATATGGCTGCATCGGTTTCGGCGACTGTGCAAATATCTGTTCAAGAAACGCAATTACAATAATCAATAATACTGCAGTAATCAATGAGCTTTGTAACGGTTGCGGGAAATGTCTTGAGTCATGTCCAAATGAACTGATAAAACTTGTTCCCTCATCAACTGAAAATTGTGTTTTATGCAATGCACCGGTAAGAGAAAGAAACAGTTGTACTCAGCTTGGAAAAGAAAATTCTCTTTACGAAGACAATAAAATTATCTTCCATTTTTGGAAAAAACTGTATACAATGGTTGTACGCAGATAACATAAAGGTGATTTTATAAATGAATTTAATGAATGTATGTTTAAAGCTTTCCGCTGATGTGGAAAGTGCTCAGGATCATGTTCTTCTTGAGAAAAACTATCAGACAGTTTTTAAACCTCTCCTTTCATTTTTATATTCTCACCCGAATTTTCTTCTTGCAGTTGAATTTACCGGCATACAGCTGAACCATTATTCAAAAAAGCATCCTGAATCAATTGAGCTTTTACGAGAGCTGATTTCCCGAAAACAGATCGAATTGATTGGAGGAGGCTACTACGCACCTGTATTTCCTCTTTTACTCCCTATGGACAGATCCGGCCAGATTGAAAAAATGAATACAGCATTGCGTTCTGCATTCGGAAAAAGACCAAGCGGACTTTCACTTTTTGGAAGCATCTGGGATCCTTCACTTGTAACTGCATTTCAATTCTGCGGGATGAATTATGTATTTCTTGACAGCACTCTCATTTCAAAAAAGAATACAAAATTTATTCCTTTAATCGCAAGTGAACAGGGAAGAAGCATAAAAGTTCTTACAGCATTCAAAGACCTCATTCCAAATCCGGAAGAAAAGGGCGAAGACTGGACTGCAAGAATTAAAAAATTTATAAACAAAAAACTTACATCAGCAGAAAAAGAAGATACAGAATATACACCTTTTGTAACAATTCCATTTTCTCTTGAACAGTTTTCAGCATTCATGAAAAGCGAATGTTTTGGTTTTATTTCACACAGCTTTGAAGAAGAGTCTACAAACAGCCGTGGATTTGAATTCATTCTTCCTTCTGCCTATCTTAAAAATGCAAAAAAATTCATTAAGACATATATACCAGCCGGTATGGAATGGGAAATTGCAAGATGGGCATCTCAGGCATTTGTTCAGACAGAAAACGACAGCCATTTCCCGCTTACAATTCATGATTTTCTCAATGAATATACGCAAAACCGAAGACTCTATGAACGTATGATGCATGTCAGCATGCTTATTTCACAGTGCAAGGGCGTAGACAAAATGAGAAAAATATCTGCAAGTGAAAGTCTCTGGCAGGCACAATGTGGCTTCAATTACGTATCGCTTCCTTTTGGAGTTCCTGCAGTTTCTGAAAAAAGACAGAATGCCTACAAGCTGCTGAATGAAGCTGAAAAGTTTATAAGGGAAGGTTCAAAATCTTTCAAGGAATCTTTAACTTCATACGATTACAATGGTGACGGTCTGTGTGAATACGTTGCAAAAATGGAAAAATACGGCTGCGTACTTTCTCTTAACGGAGGCCAGATTTCAGAACTCAATGTAATTGACGGCGGTTCAAATTACGCATCAAGTCTTTCAAGATATGAACAGTTTGATTCCATTAAAGATGGATATACAAGAGGATTTTTCGTAGATCATCTTGGAGAAGAGTGGGAGCTTAAGGATTACATTTCCAATAAAAAAATTGCCACACCGATTTTCTCTCATATTCAATTTGCAGAACAGAAATTTATCGGAAAAAGAAAAGAGCTTCACCTTGAAGGATGCGGAAAATTTTCTTCGCTTGAAATTCCGGTTTCAATCAGAAAAAACTACACATTTACTTCAAGCGGAATTTCAGTGCAGTATATTCTTAAAAACGAAAGCCCGATTGAACTCAAGGGATTTTTTGCCGTTGAACTGAATTTTGCGCAGACAAGATTTGATAAAGATTTCAAAAAAGGCTCACAGTATTCTGCAGAAATTATTCTTGACGGAACAAAGAGCGAAATTGACTGCACAAAAAACTTCAATGCATCGGACAAAGTTTCATTCCTTCAGATTAAAGACAGTGCAGATAAAAAAATGTTCATAATCGAGCCGAATGAAGAAAGCGGAATCACATGCTCAATGCTTCATTTTAAGCGTCCGGTTACAGTCAATGAAACTCAGGAAAGCGCAAGCTCCTTAACTGCAAGCCTCTACTGGAAAATTGACCTTGCTGCAGGAATGGAAAAAGAAAAAACCATAAACCTTAGCATTGTAAATTTGAAGGTTAAACGCTAATGTTAGCGCCCTTTAAGTTTTTTAACAAGAACCCTGAAGAACCAGGCACGCATTTTCTCAAGAAGTCTGTACATTGAATAATCAAATCCACGGCAGATTACATCAAAGCTTCCAGGTCTGTGAATCAGTTTTCCGCCAAAACCTGTCTTAAACAAAAAGAGACCGTGCATTGGATGAGCAGGATCTTCACGTGGAGGGCAGCCGTAAAAATCATAATAAGGACATCCGAACTTTTTTGCATCCTGAATTGCAGTCCACTGAAGAAGATAGGCAGCCATAAGATTTCTTTTAACATTTCCGCTGGCACCATATAAATATACGCCTTCACCGTTACAGAAAAGGGTAATGATTCCTGCAAGATAATCTCCTTCATGTTTTGCAACATAAAGATTTACTTCAATGTTTTCTTGCGAAGAATCTTTATTTAAAAGATCAAGATAATAATCTTTTGCATGAAAACTTACACCGTCACGTTCACTTGTAATCATAAAGAGCTTGTAAAACTCTTCAAACTCTGCTTCAAAGTTTTCGCTGTTCTTGTTGTATTTAAAAACTTCAACGCCTTTTTTTGCAGCAAGCCTGATATTATATCTCCACTTGCTTTTCATCTGCGCAAGAATTTCTTCTTCAGTTCCAGACAAAGGCAAAAGAACCGTATCAGGGGGCTGAACATTTACAGAAGATCTGTGTATTTTTAAAATATTTTTCTTAAAATCTTTCTTAAGATGTCTATTTTTTTTGACAAATTCATCACGGTTTTCGCACGTTTCAAAATCAATCGCAGGATCAAAACGAATACAGATTGTATTTTCGGGAACAACTTCCTTAATTTTTAATGCAAGTTCACTGAGTTTTTCTGCAAATGCTTCTGTTCCAATCTCAGTATTAAATTCAGGCGCCATTGGAACATAAGCTATGCTGATCTTTTTTATTCCGGCATTGAACGAGCGGACCATAACACGAACTGAAAATCCGTCTGAATCAACAGCATAATTTTTCCATCCGTGTTTTGATTTAAACTCATGCCAGAAATTTGTCTGCAGGAAACGCATTAATGAATATCTCCATTAACAGTTTTTTCTGTTTTAAGCTGCTTTCCGTCAACTACAAGATTTACACCGCCAATCTGAACATTATTATCTTTTGTCTTAATTTCAACGGCAAAAAAATCATCTGCGGTAATCTGAGATGGCTTTTCAGCATTCACATCAGCACCTTCAAGAATTACCTTTGTTCCAGGAGCAGCCCACGGAGCTTCAAGAGGCTCAACACAATCCTTTCCGTCTGCATCCTTATAATCAGCCGCAAGAAGCATACCGAAACTTTCAATTCCGCGCATTTTTCTTGGTGCAAGATTTGAAGCAAGAATTATGTGCTTTCCAAGAAGTTCTTCACTCTTAAGATAATCGCGCAATCCTGACTGAATGATTCTTTCTTTTCCACTGCCATCATCAAGAGTCTCAACGTAAAGCTTGTCACTTTCAGGATTGTTTTCAATCTTTATAATCTTTGCAACTTTAAGTTCAATCTTTTCATTAAAATGCGCACTCTGTTTTTCAAAAGGAAGCACTACTGGTTCGGCTTTTGATTTAGCCTTATTTTCTTTTTTCTTGTCTTTTTTTGCATCCCCTTCAGCACTGCGTTCAGCCTGATTTCCCGCAAATTTTACCTTAAATGCATCTGCAGTTTTCTGATCAAGCGGAGTAAAGAATACTTCTGTTGCACCAACAGCTGAAAGTCCTTCAGTTTTTCCAAGATCGCTCCAGTCAAGCTGATCTTTAGACTTTTCCTTTCCAAAGCTTTCATCGTTAAAATGTGCTTCTTTAACAGTTTTTCCAAAATAAGAGAGAATCTTTTCTGAGAACTGAGGCATATATGGATGAACCATAATCATAAGATCCTTAAGCATATAACACAAAGTATGAATAAGCTTTGCTGCTCGTTCAGGATCAGTAGTACGTGTTTTCCATGGCTCAGTGTCCTGGAAAGCCTTATTTCCGATATCAGAAATTTCAAACATCTTATGGAATGCATCCTTAAGATTTGCCCATTCAAGATTTTCTGTAATTTCCTTTTCAAGATTCTTAACTTTATTCCAGATTTCTTCGTCGATTGGAGCATCAGGAATCTTTGAATCATAATATTTTTGAACAAATAGGAGAGTGCGGTTTACAAGATTTCCAAGGTTACCGATAAGTTCTCCATTGTACTTTTCACGGAATTCCTTCCATGTAAACTGATAATCCTGTTTTTCAGGGCGATTATAGAAAATATAGAAACGCCAGGCATCAGCCTTAATTCCAGTTTCAATTGCATCAGTTCCAAATACACCGACACCACGGCTCTTTGAAAATTTTCCGTCTTCATAATTAAGATATTCTGTAGAACTCATATGATAAAGCTTTGTCCAGTTTCTGCCAGAACCAAGAAGTGTACAAGGGAAAATAACAGTGTGGAACGGAATATTATCTTTTCCAATAAACTGAAACAAATCAACAGGAACTTTAGCATTTGCATCAGAAGATTCTTCAGGAAGCCACCATGCTTTCCAGTCAAAAGAAGGCTTTGACATTTTAATAAGTTCATCCGCAAGCTGTTTTGTAATTGAAATATATCCGATCGGAGCATTAAACCAAACGTAGAAAACCTTATTTTCATAACCCTCACGAGGAACAGGAATTCCCCACTTTAGGTCACGCGTAATTGCACGTTCATTAAGGCCATCACGAATCCATGCCTTTGTCATGTTGATTGCATTGTCGCTCCATTTACCATCAACACTTGTTTTTTCAACATATTCACCAAGTTTTTTGCTGATTGCAGGAAGATCTATGAAAAGGTGCTTTGTGTCACGAACTTCAGGAGTTGCACCACATACAGAACAGCGTGGATTTTTAAGTTCAACAGGATCAAGGAGAGAACCACAGCCGTCGCACTGGTCACCGCGGGCATCTTCAAAGCCACATTTTGGACATGTACCATGAACATAACGGTCTGCAAGATAACGGTTGCATTTCGGACAGAAAAGCTGCTGATTTGAATGTTCCTTAATCAATCCGTTTTTTTCAAGATCCTTATAAAGGCTCTGTGTAATTTCTGTACATTCTTCATTTGATGTACGGCCGAAACAATCTGCATCAATCTTAAACCAGTCGTAAATCTTTTTGTGTTCATTGTAGTAATAATCACAAAGCTCACGAGGTGTTTTGTTTTCTGCAAGAGCACGAGTTTCTGTTGCAGTACCATATTCATCAGTTCCAAAGATGAACATTGTTTCATATCCGCGGCTTCTGCAAAAGCGTGAGAAAACATCTGCAGAAAGCATCTGTATAAGGTTTCCAAGATGTGGAATATTATTTACGTAAGGAAGTGCTGAAGTTACAAGTCTTCTGTTCATTTTTTAAATCCCCCGGATTAAGTTATGAATTCTGAAATAAAAAAATCTTATTTAAAGGTTCAAAAGACAGTCTTTTAAAACTTTCTAAATAATATATAAGAAAACATTATCTTGTTCAATCAATATTTCTTATGACAATTTTGCCAAATTACATGCATTTTTTCTAAACTTTCTGCACATTTTGTTGACTATTTAGTATGATTTTATTATATTTATCTAAGTAACCGAACAATCGGTAACTAAATAATTTATAAACGAATTTTATGTCTTGTGATACAAAAGAAAAAATCATCAGTTCAGCTTTCTCATTCTATAACTGGATAAACCTGGAAAAAATTTCTCTTTCCATGATTGCAGAACGTGTAGGCATCACAAAGGCTGCAATATACAAGCATTTCAAAAGCAAAGATGAGCTTGATTTCACAATGAGAGACAGAATTTACAGCGACTTCTACGAAATAATCAAGGATGAAAGTCACTACGGAGATCATTCTGCAATCATAAAAGAAATAATCAAGATGATGATAAATAAAAAACAGTACATTTTTTATCTTGTATCAAATACTTTTAACTTTAATTTTGATGACTTTGTACTGAACCTGCAGAAAAAGGGCACATATGTACTTGAAGATCTTTTCTCAAAAGACGGAAAAGTCCTTAACTGGAACCTTTACAAGAACGTTATTTTTATCGGTGGTTGCCTTTTGTTCTATCTTTGTGCATTAAATATGACATGCATCAAAAAGAACATCACACTGACAGAGAAGGAAATAGATGAATTTGCAGAAAAACTGACTGCTTTTGTAAATAAAGGAACAAACGGTAACCACAAGGATATCGGTGTATTCCGCCTTGCAGAACTTGATAACATCTGCAGAAAGAACATTGAAAAAATTCCAGAAAGTGACAGAACACTTAAGGCAATAGCAAAAATTGTTTCAAAATCAGGGTTTCAGGGAATTACGGTTGACAGTATTGCAAAAGAGCTTGGACTAGCAAAAAGCAGCCTTTATTCAAAATTTTCAGACAAGAGCCAGATGATCAGCGAAATTCAGCACAAAATGGTTTCAACAATGCTTGAGCTTTCAAGAAAGAATATGGAAAATGCAGAAAATCCGCTTGAAGGAATCTATATATTTATGGAAACAGAAGCTGAATTTTTCATGCGCTATAGGGAAGTTCTTACTGTCTGCAAATGGTTTCAGTTTCAAAATCAAATTAATAAATCAGTTATGACCATTGAGGATGAACAAAAAAAATACAGGAGAGATTATTCTTACTTTTTAAACTGCGATATTGTAAAAAACATTCCGGACCTTGGAATTGCCGCAATAGACGCAACAACGGTACTTGCATGGTACTTTGCGGTTACCGTATTTCTTTGTATACACGCTGACATCCACAATTTTTCAAGTGAGATGATTCATGCCGCATTAAAAGATATTTTCTACATGATTGCCGAAGGGCAGAGGGAGGAAGAATAGTAAATGATGAAACTAAAAAAACAGATTCTTGTAGCAGGATTAATTATTACATCAATTGCAGTTTCAGCTCAGGAAGCAAAAGAAAACGAACAGTCGGTTACTTTAACTGTAGATCAGGCCGTTGAATATGCACTCAAGAACAGCCACACACTTAAAACAGCGGACATTGATCTTGAAATCAAAAAACGCGCTGGAGACAACGCATGGAACGTTTTTCTACCGAATGTACAACTCAGCGGTACAGTTATAAGAACAAATGACATTTCAAGTACACTTGAGCAGACAAATTCAACTCTTGCTCTGGCTCATCAGCCCCTTATGACAGAAACTGAAAAAATGCACTGGGCTCTTGCAGGAAATATCGGAGTAAGCTGGAATTTCAGCATGGCTTATATTCAGCAGATTAAAGCCTCAAAAGCAGAATATGAAGCCGGAAAAATTACCCACGAGCAGAGCCTCAAGGAAACAAAGACAAATGTACAGAAGCTCTTTTACGGACTTCTTCTCCAGCAGGAAAGTTTAGCAATCCAGAAGAACTCACTGGCAAATGCAAGACAGAGAGCAGAACAGGCAGAAACTAACTACAAAAATGGTCTTGTTCCAGAGCTTTCACTTCTTCAGGCACAGGTTACTTATGAAAACATGAGACCGGACGTAAAAAAAGCTGAACGTGAGCTCAAGCAGCAGATTGATACATTTGCATTTCTTCTCGGGCTTCCGGTTGGAACTGAAATCAAGCTTGCAGGATCAATTACAACAGAATATATCGATGCAAACTATGAAAAACTGATTGAACAGTACGGTTCCTCAAGCCTCGACATCAAGTCACTTGAAAAGAACATTGAAATTGTTGAATTAAACTGCAAAGCCCTTAAATTAAGCGCATATACACCGGCACTTGCACTCAGCTGGGGATATCAGCCTACAGGCTCCGGATTCAACGACTTCGATGAATTCAATGACAAGGGTTCACTTAGTCTTACTGTAGCCTGGAACCTCACAAATATACTTCCATGGTCTTCTACACAGCAGCAAATTAAGACTCTGAATGCAAACCTTGAAAAGCTTCAGATTTCAAAAGAAATGCTTCTTGAAAACAAAAGAATTGAAGTAAGAAAAGCATGCAACACACTTCAGGAAGCACGTGAACAAATTACAAACATGGGACGAAACATTGAGCTTGCTGAGCGTTCTTACTATTCAACGCTTAAAGCATACAGAAACGGAACAAGAGAACTTCTTGACCTTCGTGATGCTGAAAATCAGCTGAATCAGGCAAAGCTTGGTCTTGCAGCACAGAAATTCAATTACATTTCAGCACTGCTTGATCTTGAAAATACACTTGATATTTCACTTACCGGAAAAACTACAGAAAATAAATAGGGAGAAACAACATGAAAAAAACATTATTAAAGGCTGCAGCAGTATTTACAGCAGTTTCATTCTGCATCTGCGCAGTTTCATGCAACAAAGGAAAAGGTAAAAACAGCAATGGAGGAGATGCAGATGCTCTTTTTGCAGTAAACACATTCAAGACAACTGAAGGCAACCTTGACAATTACCTTGAATTCAGCGGTGATGTTTCTGCAGTTTCTTCCGTAGATGTAATGCCGGATATGTCAGGAAAGATTTCACGCGTTCTTGTCAGTGTAGGCGACCTTGTAAAAAAGGACCAGATTCTTGCATATGTTGACGCAAGCCGTGCAGGTATGACTTATTCAGCAAGCCCTGTTAAAGCAAGCATTTCAGGAAGAGTAACTTCATTTCCATACACAGTCGGAACATCAGTAAGTCAGTCAATGGCTGTTGCAAAAATTGCAGATACAGACGAACTTCAGATTAAAGTAAATGTTTCAGAAAGATTCATAAGCCGCATCAAGGAAAAGCAGTCTGCGGTTGTAACTTTTGATGCATACCCTGGTGTTGAGTTCAAGGCAAATGTTTTTGAAGTAAGCCCGGTCCTCGATAGTGTTTCAAGAACAATGGCAATCAAGCTGAAGTTTGCAAATCCGGACAAAAGAATCAGAGTCGGAATGTTTGCAAGAGTTAAACTGATTACAGACGTAATGAATAATGTAATCGTTGTTCCTTCAAATGCAATTGTTACACGCGAAGAAAAGCCTTACATATTCGTTGTTGCAACTCAGGCAACAGAAAAAGAACCGGCTACAGTAAAAATGGCACCGGTAACACTTGGTATTACAGTTGATGCAAAAACAGAAATTCAGCAGGGACTTTTTGTCGGTGATGAGATTGTTATAAAAGGACAGTCACTTCTTAACGACGGAGCTAAAGTCAGCATTGTTACTACCTCGAGTACAAACAAAGAATAAAATCAATTTTCAGGAAAAAGATTTATGACACTTGCAGAAAGATGTGTAAAAAAGCCAGTCACAACATTGCTTGTTTTTCTTGTAATGATCGGACTTGGAATTTATTGTGTATTTAATTTGCCGGTTAATATGTATCCGGATATGGATCTTCCGTACATGATTGTCATCACTAAGTATGAAAATGCAGGACCGGAAGAAGTAGAGCAGAGCGTCACCAGCGTTCTTGAAAGTTCATTAAGTGGTGTAAGCGGACTAAAAAAACTCCAGTCCCGCTCAAAGTCTGGAATGAGCCTCATAATTCTTGAAATGAATTACGGTGTAAACCTTGACGCAACTTCAGGCTACATACGAGACAAAATCGATTTGGTACGTTCTTATCTGCCTGATGGAGCAGACTCTCCAACAACAATCAAAATGGATCCTTCAATGATGCCAATCATGATGCTTACTCTTGAAGGAAAACGAACTCCAGAGGAACTTCGTACACTTGCAGAAGACGTACTTCAGCCTCGTCTTGAACAACTTGACGGTGTTGCATCAGCAAACGTTATCGGCGGTCGTGAACTTACAATCAACATAGATATTCCGCGCGACAGACTTGAAGCATACGGTCTTTCAATTTCTACAGTCGCACAGATGATCGGAGCTCAGAACATACAGAGTTCAGGCGGTACAATCACTAACGGAGACCTCAACTATACAATCAAGACAAACGGAAAATATAAAACGATTGAAGACATCAAAGATACAGTTATCTCATATACAGCCGATTCACTGGATATGAAAGCTGCAGGTCAGCTTTTGACAGTAAGACTCCGTGACATTGCAGATGTTTATGAAGGATATAAAGATCAGTCTACACTCGCATATCTTGACGGCTCACCTTGTGTAATGCTTACAATCCAGAGACAGAGTGGTAAAAACTCAGTTCAGGCAGCACACAGAGTAAGAAAGGTAATGAAACAGCTTGAAAGAGAACTTCCATCTGACGTAAAAATTATTGAAACATACAACACAACAGATGAAATCGAAAACACAATCTGGGAAGTTGTTAAATCAGTTATTCAGGGTGCACTTCTTGCAATTCTTGTTCTCTTTATCTTTCTCAGATCTTTCAAGACAACTTTCATTGTTGGACTTTCAATTCCTATTTCAGTATTCATTACACTTATGCTGATGTACTTCAAGGGAATCAGCATCAACATGATTTCAATGGCCGGTCTTCTGCTTGGTATCGGTATGCTTGTTGATAACTCAATCGTTATCCTTGAAAATATTTACGCTTACCGTCAGAGAGATGCAAAGCCTCAGGTTGCCGCAATTCTCGGTAGCCAGGAAATGATTTCTTCAATCACTTCATCAACACTTACATCTGTATGTATCTTTCTTCCAATGCTTATGTTCAAGAGTAAGCTTGGAATCATGGGACAGATGTTCGACAGCCTTGCATTCACAATCATTTTCTCACTGATGTGTTCACTTGTTGTTGCAATTTGTCTTGTTCCGGTATTGTGTTCATCTTATTTAAGAATCGATAAAATTGTTGACGAGGACAAAACTGGAATTTCATACGGACTCAATAAGATTCTAAACAATTTCTTCCTCAAGCTCGATTCTTCATATGCAAACGGCGTAAAGTTTGTTTTGAATCACAGAAAGATGTTCATCTTTATTCTTATCATTGTTTTTGCCGCTTCAATGGCTGCAATCAAAATCGTAGGATTCCAGTTCATGCCTTCAACAGCATCAAATACTGTTACAGTTGAATTTACGCTTCCACAGGGATCTAAGCTTGAAGTTACAGAAGACATGCTCCTTCAGATGTACGAAATTTCTGAACAGGAACTCAAGGGTGTTAAATATACTTCAATCACTGTCGGTGGAACAAATATGATGTCTGCAGGTTCTGAAACAAATACAGGCTCATTAAGATTCACACTTTATCCTGAACACGAAAGAAAGCCTGGATATGACAATGAAAAAACAGCAAAAGCAAAGCTCCAGAAATACTTCAATAAGTTCCCGGGTGCAAAAATTAAATTCGGAACAGGAATGAACAGCATGGGAGGAGGAAGCCTTTCTGTAGACGTAAGAAGTGATGATCTTGAGCTCGTAAGAAAAACTGCAGCTCAGGTTGAAAAAGTTCTCCGGGAAAAAGGACAGGATATTGTTTCTGAAATTACAAGTGACCAGGAAGATGGTCTTCCGCAGGCTGAAATCATTGTTGACCGTGCAAGAATGTACGAGCTTGGACTCAACATTTACAACGTAGGTGCAGAAATTAACGCAGCAATTAACGGTAAAACAGCAAGCCGATTCACAAGAAGAGGTGATGATATTGATGTTGTTGTGCGAATGTCAGCAAAAGACCGTGTTCGACTCGGAGACCTGGACATGATTTCTGTTGTAAACTCACAGGGAAAAAGAATTCCTCTTTCAAGCTTTGCACACTATGAAGAAAATCTTGCACCTGTAACAATCTATCGTGAAAATCAGGCCAGAATCATCCACGTTACAGGAAAACCAGATCCAAGTCTTTCTCTTGATGTTGCATACCAGAAAGTTGGAAAACTTATAAATGACAATATTCCAAAAGATGATGAAGTTACAATCAACTATTCCGGAGATATGGAAGACATGATTGAAGCCGTTACAGGATTCGCAGCAGTCATCATCATGGCAGCAATTCTTGTTTTCGTTGTAATGGCAAGTCAGTTCGAATCTCTTGTAGACCCGTTCATCGTTCTTATTACGATTCCATTCTCATTCATCGGTGTAATTATCATCTACCTGATTATGGGACATCAACTTAACGTTGTAACAGTAATGGGTGTTCTCGTTCTTGTTGGTACAATCGTTAACAACGGTATCGTTCTTGTAGATTACACAAACCTCTTAAGAAAACGCGGAATGGAACTCAAGGAAGCATGTATAGAAGCCGCAAGAAACCGACTGAGACCAATCCTCATGTCTACTCTTACAACAGTTATTTCACTTGTTCCAATGGCATTCTTCCCTGGAGAAGGAAGTGCTTCAATGCAGCCAATCAGTTTAACTGTTTTCGGTGGAATGACATTCGGTTCAGTAATGACGTTATTCCTTATGCCTTCAATCTATTACATCGTAAACAACAGACGCCTCAAGAAAGCCGCAAAGAAAGCAAAGAGAAAAGAGGAAAAACAGCAGTTAATTCTTGCAAGAAAAGAAAGAAAACATCAGGAGTTTTAAATAATGGAAAACACAAATCTTAAAATAAAACTTGAAATCATATTCTCATCTTCGCTGGAGGAAGACTTTACCGAAGAATTTGAAAAAGCAGGAATCGGAAAGTTCTACACAAAAATCCCTAATATCATGGGAAGCGGGTATAACAATCCTCACCTTGGAGATAACATCTGGCCTCAGCTTAACACAATGCTGATAATCTACTGCAACGAAGAAGAAGCTGAAAAAATAAAACAGATTATCTTTAAGCTGAGAAAACTTTATGAAACAGAAGGCATTGCCTGTTTTGAGTCTCAAGGAACTGAAATATAAAAAAAAGAGCAGGCTTCTTAAGTCATTCCGGCTTTTGAAGCTTACTCTGCAAGTTTAATTAAAATTATGATTAAGAAAAAAATTTTTACTGTACTCTGCATTTTGCTTCTGGGAGTAAAAGCTTTCTCTCAAAAGACAGAAGATGATATTATATTTAGACCTGAACTCGTTCTGGAGCATGATTCTGAAAAGAAATATCTTGTTGCTTTTGGAGGAATGCTTCTTTCAAACTCACTTATTTTCTCATTCAATAAATATGTTGATAAAGCAAGTTATGCAAATGTAACCTGGAGTGACATAAAAGAACACATTACGGTTCGCGGAGAAGAATTTGATCATGACTGGTACTGGACTAATTTCGTTCTTCATCCTTACCAGGGATCTCTCTCATACCTGGCCGCAAGAAACTGCAACTTAAGCTGGTGGGAAGGTATGCTTCTTGCAAACATAGGCTCAATATTGTGGGAATATGCAGGGGAGACAGACTGGCCTTCAATCAATGACTTTATCTATACACCGGTGGGAGCTGTTGCTCTTGGAGAAATGTTCTACAGACTTAGTCTTGAAGCACAAAGTTACGGCTTGACCTGGCTTAGTATTTTTGCTAATCCGCAGCGCCTCTACACTGATTTTGCACTTAAAAGACGTCCTCAAGGATATACCGGAAGAATATACAGCGTTTCTACAAAAAACGGATTTGGAACTGCCTCTGCTGTAACATGGCTTGGCTCAAAAAGACGACCGGAAATTTTCCCTGCAATGATGCAGTTTGAACTTGATGCAGTTTACTCAGATCCATATGGACACGAATCAGATTCTCCATACAGTCAGTTCGAGCTTGAATTCGGACTTGCAAGCGGTATCGGTTCAGGCTACGATGTTGATGATTTTAACGGTTCGCTTCACTTTGACATCCACATTTTCAGCAACGGTATAATGTACTCAAAGGCAGTTGATTTTGGAGAAGACAAGGACACAACAATCGGTATCATTCTTGAATATGATTTTATGTGGCATTCCTTCATGGAATTTTCAGATTTAGCGCCGGGGATTGCAATCAAACAGAGAATAAAAAGAGAGACTTATAATTTTGAATGGCAGAGTCATCTTGATGTTATGATTTTAGGAACTTCGGATTTTTATCATCTGACTCGCGGAATTGTAAAGCCTGACAGATTATACAGAGACTACGGCTTTTGCTGGGGATTTGAAGCAGTTGAAAAAGCTGTGTGGAAATTTAACAACGGCCTTACGCTGAACGGAACAGTGCACGGATACATGGTTTATAAACCGGAATTTCAAAAGCAGAAATGTGATGATTCAGGATGGGATTTTTTCACCTTCATCGACCTGAGTGCAGAATATAATCTTTCAAGAAGACTTGCAATTGGTGCATCTGATGAAATATTTTTAAAACAGACAAATTACAAAAACTTTACAGATTATTTTTCTGTCCTCAACACATTTAATGTTTACGGAAGATACAAGCCGTTCAAAAGATAACAGGCGGTTGTTATCATTCCGAAATTAAAGTAAAATACAGAAAACTTTACTGAAAATCGGAGTAAAAAAATGTGTGGAATAGTAGGTTACTGCGGATATAAAGAAGCCGCTCCAGTTTTAATAAATGCATTAAAAAAACTTGAATACAGAGGTTATGATTCTTCAGGAATTGCAATTCTTGGAAATGACGAGAGTGTAATCGTCAGAAAAGCAAAAGGGGCTTTGAAATATCTTGAAGAAAAAGTTGCAGATGAAATCATAAATGGCTCTGTTGGAATAGGGCATACACGCTGGGCAACTCATGGGGAGCCGAGCGACATCAATGCACATCCTCACACAAACGTTAGCGGAACAATTGCTGTTGTTCACAACGGAATCATTGAAAACTATGCTGAATTAAAAGACAAGCTTCAATCAGAAGGAATAGTTTTCAGAAGCCAGACGGATACAGAAGTAATTGCACATCTGATAAATTCAAATTATGAAAAATCAAAAAATATTTTTGAAGCCGTTAAAGCAACATTAAAAAAGCTTGATGGAAGTTATGCACTTGAAGTAATCTGCAAAGATTTTCCGGACAGAATTATCATTGCAAGAAAAGAAAGCCCGCTTGTAATCGGACTTGGAAAAAATGAAAATTTTGTTGCAAGCGATGTACCGGCACTCCTTGAGCACACACGGGATGTTCATTATCTCAATGAAAAAGAAATGGCTGTACTGTACTGTGATCACGTTGATATTTTTGATTTTGATGGAAACAAAATTATCCGTGAACCAAGCCATGTTGAATGGGACATGGAGAGTGCAGAAAAGGGCGGCTTCCAGCACTTCATGCTCAAAGAAATTCATGAGCAGCCAAAAGCACTTCGTGACACAATGCGCCCAAGAATTTTAAAAGACAAAGACGGAAAAATTTGTGGAATCAACTTTAAAGAAATGAATTCAGGGGATGCATGGAAGAAAGCAGGACGCATTGTAATTACAGCATGTGGAACTGCCTATCATGCAGGTGTTGTTGCAAAATACGCATTTGAAAAGCTTGCGCGGTTAAATGTTGAAGTTGATGTTGCAAGTGAATTCCGTTACCGAGATCCGATTCTTTCAAAGGATGAAATTTTTATCGTAATCAGTCAGTCTGGAGAAACAGCAGACACATTAAGCGCAATGCGTCTTGCAAAAGAAAAAGGCCTTAAGGTAATTGCAATCACAAACTGCGTCGGCTCAACGATAAGCAGAGAAGCGGATGAAGTAATTTATACCTGGGCTGGTCCTGAAATTTCCGTTGCATCAACAAAAGCTTATACAACACAAATGCTCTGTCTTTATCTTCTTGCAATTAAAGCAGGAATGGAAAGAGGTGTACTTTCAACAGAAAAAGCAACTGAGCTTATTGAAGAACTTGAAGCATTTCCTGATAAAATGGAAACTCTTCTTAATTCACAGGAAACGATTCAGCGTTTTGCATCCAGACAGTTCAACAAAAGTAAAGTTTTCTACATTGGCCGCCAGTTCGATAGTGCCTCAAGTCTTGAAAGTGCACTAAAACTAAAGGAAGTAAGTTACATGCACTCAGAAGCATTTGCAGCCGGAGAGTTAAAACATGGCCCAATTGCGCTTATAGATAAAACTACACTCGTTGTTGCTATTGCTACAAATCCTGATCTCTATGAGAAAATCGGATCAAATATTGTTGAGGTTAAAAGCCGTGGTGCATCAGTTCTTGCAATTACACAGGAAAACGGAAAAGACTTCTTTACAGAAAAGGCTGATGAAGTATTCTGTATTCCTGAATGTTCAAGCGTACTTGCATCACTTCTTGCAATAGTTCCATCCCAGCTCTTTGCATATTACTGTGCAATTCTGAAAGGAAATGATCCGGACAAACCAAGAAATCTTGCAAAAAGCGTTACGGTTGAATAAAAAAATTAAAGACAAAAAAATAGGCTGTCCAAAATCCTGCCGTCAAAAGCAAGAATCGGACAGCATGTTTTATTTCAGACAAGACGCGTATAAAAAATCATCTTGCAACAAATCGGTCTGATTTTATAAATTTTTCAAGGCTTTCCTGCCATGATGGAATTTTAATTTTCAACAATGATTGAATCCTGCTTTTATCAAGAACAGAATAAACAGGTCTTACGGCTGCTGTCGGATAATCTTCCGTTAAACAAGAAACAACCTCACAATCAGATTTTATCTTAGCGAATTTTTTTCCAAGTTCATAAATCTTCTGCGCAAATTCAAACCAGCTTGTTTCACCAAGATTAGTAAAATTATAAACTCCATAGGGAAGTGCGCTGTTTTTTCCAAAAAGACTTTTTGCTTTTGCTGAAGTTTCAATAATTTTTAGAATTGCAGCTGCAAGATCCACCGCACAAGTTGGAGTTCCTTTCTGATCTGAAACAACTGTAACTCTTTCATTTGCATTCATTGCTTTTGTCATCGTATACACAAAATTGCGACCGTCAAAACCATAGAGCCATGCAGTACGCAGAATGTAATACTGTGTCATTTCTTTGCTGATATAATCTTCACCAAGTGATTTTGTCTTGCCGTAAACGCTTACAGGACATTTGAGAGAATCTTCTGTATACGGAACCGCTGTCTTTCCATCAAAAACATAATCCGTTGAAATGTGAATCAGTTTTGCACCAAGCTGTCTTGTAACTCTGGCGATATTCAAGGTACCATCCGCATTAAGACGCTCAGCAAGTTCTGCATCAGCTTCAGCTTTATCTACTGCAGTGTAGGCTGCACAATTTATAACCCAGTCAATTTTTCCCGGGACAGTTCCTCTGCTGACAGTAAGACCAGTAGTATTAGCCCTTGAACTGTGGCTTGAAGCAAATTTCGAAAGCTCTTCACTGCTTGTTATATCAACGTCAATATCACTACCAATCCAGGGAATTTTCTTTTCCGTAAGCTGTTTTGAAATTTCACAGCCAAGCATACCCTTGCAGCCAATTAACCAGACCATTTTCCCACCCGTTTTAAATTTAATTGAACAAATTATATAAAAAAAACATGCCCTGTACAAGTTAAGGAATTTTTAACAGAGTTGAAATTTTATGATGTTTCCTATAATCTTCTTAATGTTATGAATATGGAAGCTTTTATTTTAGGATGCGGAGGAATGATGCCGCTTCCTTACCGTCACCTTACATCAGTTCTTTTACGCCGTGACGGAGACCTTTTTCTTTTTGACGGAGGAGAAGGAACCCAGGTTTCATTAAGACGACTTAACCTGAAATGGAAAAAAATAAATGCAATTTTTGTTTCTCACACACATGCAGATCATGTTACAGGACTTCCTGGAATTCTGATGCTTTCTTCGCAGGTTGACAGAACAGAACCTCTGTATATTTACGGGCCTCCAAAGATCGCAGAATATATTGATTCAAGCAGAAAAGTTCTTGATATGTACATTAATTATCCGATTGTCGTTCAGGAAATTAAAGCACCAGCTGTATGCTATGAAGGAGACGGATTTAGAGTAAGGGCATTTCCTCTTGATCACACAAAAACATGTGTCGGTTATACTCTTGAAGAAGATGACAGACCCGGAGAATTCAATCCGGAAGCAGCAAAAAATTTAAACATTCCGTGCGGACCTTTGTGGGGTAAACTTCAAAAGGGAGAAACTGTTGCTGCACAAGACGGAAGTGAAATTACACCAGATCAGGTAATGGGGGAAAAAAGAAGCGGAAGAAAATTCAGCTTTGTTACAGATACACTTTATCTTGATTCAATTGCAGCTGAAGTAAAAAACAGTGACCTTCTGATTTGCGAAGGAATGTTTGCTGATGAAGAAGCAGATCAGGCAAAAGAAAAAAAGCACATGACTTCACGTCAGGCCGCCACAATAGCCAGAGATTCAAATTCAAAAAGAATGGCACTGATTCACTACAGCCCGCGTTACAATGATAAGGATCTTGATGTTCTTCAAAAACAGGCACAGACTGTATATCCTGAAACAATGCTTTCAAGAGACAGAATGCACATAGAAATTCCATATGTCGACTAAAAATACATGCATCAAAGTTTCTGATTTCACAAAAAAATATGCAGACAAAACTGCATGCTTAAAAATTTCTTTTGAAACAGAAGAAAATTCAATAACTGGAATTCTTGGAGCAAACGGGGCAGGAAAGACGACTCTCTTAAAAGCTCTTTGTGCAATCCATATGCCGACAGAAGGATCTATAGAAATCTGCGGAATAAAAGAACCATCTGAAATTAGAAAAATTACAGGCTATGTTAAAGAGAATTCAAATCTGGATGAAAACCTCACAGTCAAGGAAACTTTGTTGTTTCAGCAGGATCTTTTTTCTGTATCGGAAAATATTCGAAAGGAACTTTTTGAATCTGCAGTAAAAATGTGTGAACTTAAAGATGTTCTCTTTGCAAAATGCGGAACACTTTCAAAGGGATACAGACAAAGAGTGAGTCTTGCAAAAGCAATTTGTCAGAATCCGAAAGTACTTATTCTGGATGAAGTTTTTTCAGGCCTTGATCCGATTCAGATTATTCACATCCGTACTGAACTAAAAAAGCTCTCACAGGCTAAAACAATTATTTTTTCAACACACACAATTGAAGATGCAGCATCTCTTTGTGATAAAATCCTTGTTATGGCAAACGGAGAAGTAAGGGCTTATGGAACTTCACAAGAACTGATATCACTTACAAAAACAAAATCCCTTGAAGAAGCATTTGTTAACCTAACGTCAGGAAATAAAAAATGAAGAGTTTAATCAAGAGATATTTTTTTTGCATAAAATCAAACAGAGACTCATATTTATTTTTAAGCCTTCTGTCATCGCTCCCGATATTATATTTTTTTATTGCTGAAAAATTCTTTGAAGGAAATGGAACTGTCGGGCTTCACAGATATTTTTCATTAATTCCTCTGCTGTATATTTTTATACTTCCGTTTTTATCATCCTTCATGAAAATTAAACAGGAAGAAAATCTTCCATTCAGCGAGATGACACTTATTTTAGCAAAAAACATAGTGCTATCTTCATGTGTACTTACATCGGTATTAATTTCTCTTATTGTCCCGGTTTATGTCTCAAGATTTATCAAAGTAGATTTTTTTCATGTATCAACTTCACTTACAGGAATAATCTTTTACACTGCAGCATCAGTTTCTTTAACAGTATATGTTCATTCAAAAATCAAAAACAGCGGAACTGCTTTTATTGCAACTGCAGTAATACTTGCCTCAACAAATCTTGCACACAGAATTTTATTTTATACAGACCCGGGTGATATAATTTCTTTTATTTTAAAATATGTATCTTTCTCTTGTCACTATGAATCTTTTTCAAAAGGAATTATTGATTTTGGTGAACTTATATTTTTTGCAGGAACGACTTTTTTATTCATGATTCTTTCATGCCGTTCAAAAGAAAAAGAGAGAGGCATTGAATCTGACTTCTTAAAAAAAATTACACACTCTGCATTTATTTCATTCATACTGATACAGCTTATTTTTTCAAGATTTAATTCAAAAATCGATTTAACATCTTCAAGGCAATTTACGCTTTCAACTTTTACAAAAGAAATAACAGAAGAATTAAAGGAACCATTAAATATAACTTATTACGTGAGCCCGAAATTAAGAAACACGCTTCCACAGACAAAAGATATTTCAGATATTCTTGAATCATTCGCAGACTCAAATGAAAAAATAAACTTTTCACAGATAATTTTAAATAATAAAAATTTAAATAAAGTAAAAGAAAAACTTGAATCGATGCAGATTTATCCCATGACGATTCGGGAAAGTGAAGAAAATAATAATTTTATGGAAGTCTATTCTGCTATCACACTAGAATATCTTGGAGAAACAAAAGCTGAAACATTTATTATTTCACCGTGGGACCTTGAATATAAAATTGCAAATATCATTTATGATTTTGTGTATGAAACTCCACGAACAGTTCAGATTCTTAATACTGAAAAAGACAATGCATCATACGGATTTGCAAAGGCTTACTTAAAGACAAACGGATTTTCTGTTATTGAAACTGAGTCTCCTTCGAGAATTTTCTGGGGAACACCGCTCATTCTTTTTGGAAGCAGTACCTTTACAAAATCAGATATCAACTTTCTGGAAAAGGCAATACTTAACGGAACAAAAACTTTTGCCGCCTGTAAACCTTTTAATGTTGATTTAAAAAATGGATGGAAAATTAATGAAACAGACAGCACAAAACTTTTTGAACGGATGCTTTTTACTTTTGGAATTTATTTTAAAGATTCAATTACTGCAAGCAATAAAAATATTCAGGTTTTAATGCAGACAGAAGATTCC